>JAYUPP010000238.1:0-3628 GCA_043760045.1 Betaproteobacteria bacterium | reverse complement strand
ACCGATAGGCCGGCCCATTGATGAAAGCGCTGGCCGCACTGGCGTCAGCGCACCACTGCGCCAGTCGCGCCATCTTGCGCGGCAAGTCCAGTTCTTCGCGGCCTTTGGTTTCGATGATCCACACCGTGCCATCAGTGCCCTTGGCAATGAAGTCGGGTGTGTAGGTGGACAGGTCACCGTTGCCCTTGACGTAGTCCAACTTAAAACCCACCGCCAGGTAGTTTTTGGCGAATGACACCACCCCTGCTGCCTGGTCCAGAAAACGTGCAAAGCGCAGTTCAAGGCCACCCGCTTGAGGCTCGCCCACGATGCGATTGAACACGCTGCGTTGCACGGGTAGCCATTCGCGGTGCTGGGTGCGGAAAGGGCGCACGTCGCGCAAGTGGATGAAGTCTTCGATGCGCGAAGTGCCGCTGTCTTGTAGCGTTAGCCCGTTGATGGCGGCCTTGAAGGTGCCCAGAATGCGTTCTGCGGCGGCGCTGTCGCTCAAGTTGCGCAAGATCACGGCGCTGTCGATGTCCACCGGGCCACCTTCGTACAGGCGCTCACGGATGAAGGCTTTCATCTGCCCATAGATCAGTTCGTAGCCACCCACCAAGCGCAGGTCTTTGAGCAACTGGCGCGCAAAGAAGGCCACCACACTGCGCCCGTCGCCCGGGCCGGTGCCGTCCAGCCTCACGGTGTGGTGCTCATCGCCGTGCAGCATGGTCTTGAAGACGATGTCGCGGGTTTCTTCCAAGCTGTAGGGCTTGATGGGAAGGCGTTCGCACTGCAGGGCCAGCCCGTCCAGTGCGTTCAGGTTTTTGTACTCGCGTTGCCATCGGCGCGCCAGGCGCGGCAGCGCGATGTCCAGTGCCTCCAGGTCCTTGTCGGGGTTGGTGTGGTCCACCTCAACCACCAGGGAGTCTTCTCTTTGCGTGCCGCCGCCCATGGGCACACGTTCAAGTTCTACGCCTTCGCTCTGGATGCTCTCGACGAATTCCATGAAAGCGGGCGTGCCCATGACGGACACCGTCTCTGGCGCATCGGACCCGAAATACATGCGGCGCAGGCCCCGGCCCAGGGTCTGTTCGGGCAGGATGTTGCTTTTGGCGGCATAGGCGCGCAGGCCCACGATGGTGGTGACGTTGCGCACATCCCAACCCTCCTTCAGCATCAGCACCGAAACGATGGCTTTGTACTTGCTGTCCCAGCTGTCGATGCGGTTGGCTTCGCGCCGCAGCGCTTCCAGTTCTTCTTTGTCCTTGCCGCTGGCTGCATCAGCAATCTCGCCATTTTTCTTGGTGTGGATGACGAGCACGGCGCCGCTCAGTTCGGGGCAGGTACGTTCCAGGTGCGCGCCCACGTCGTCGCAGTTGCGGGTGTCGTCCACCATCACAAACAGCACGGCTTTTTTGCCGGTGCGCTGGTGTTCCTCGAAGCTCTTTTTCCACTCCTCCACACCCAGCGCCAGGTAGTCGGCAAACTTCTCGTGGAAGAAGGCGCTCGGTTGCACCAACAGTCTTGCTCGGCTGGCCGCGTCGGGCAGCACCGGGTGCTTTACCACGCCTTGGTGGATGGCTTCCACCAGCGGGTAGTCGCTGACGGTCTGCACAAAGATGGCACCGTTGTCGTGGCGCGGCGTGGCCGTGACGTCGATCTGCAGCGCCAGGCGTTTGTCCTTCTGCAGCATGCGGTGATGGATGTCGCGGATGCTGCCAAACCAGGCCATGCGCTCGTCGTGAATGTGGTGCGCTTCGTCGTTGAAGACGGCCAGCTCGTCGATGTCTCTGATGAGTTCACCGAGGTCGGTCTTGCTGTCGGTGGTCTTGCCGCTGGGCTTCGCTCCGAAGGGTTGCAGGAAGTAGTCGGCCAGGTGGTCGTCTTCCAGCGACGGCTCTTGCACGTCGCCCAAATAGACGCGGTGGATGTTGGTCAGGAACAGGTTGCCGGTGTGGCGGCTGATGCGCACATCGTCTTGCAGGTGCACGGTCAGCTGGAAGTCGTCGCGCCAGTTCTGGCCGCCGATGCCGTTGTCGGGCAGCACGGGGTCGGTGAAAAAAATGCGCAGGCCATCGAAGTCGGCCCGCAGGCGGTCCAGCACGATGATGTTGGGCGCTATCAACAAGAAGTTTCGCGCCAGTTGCGAAGCCGGCTCATACAGCTTGTGAAAGTAACTCCAGGCCATCAACAGCGACAGCACTTTGGTTTTACCTGCGCCGGTGGCCATCTTCACCACGTAACGCGGCCAGTCTTCAGGGAAGTCTTTTGGCGAGATTTCGCCGGCCGACGAATAGCGCATCAGGTCAAACTTGTCGCGGGCGGCACGCACTTCGTACAGCCAGATAACCGACTCCACTGCTTCGCGTTGCGAAAAGTACCAGCGGAACGCTTCGGCGGTGCCCGACGCACGCTCTTGCACGTGGCTGGTTTCGAACCACCAGCGCAGCAGATGCGATGAAGTTTTGGATGCGCCCGCATAGCCCGCAGCCCGCCATGCATGCACTGCCGTGCGGATGCGCGCCACCAGCGGTGGTAACAGCCGCTCGTAGCTGGTGGCATGCAGGGCTTCATCTGCGGGAAACCAGCGGAATGCGGGGTCCAGCGGTTCGTAGGGCGATTTCGGCAGCTTGGGGTGCAGGGCCATGGCGCAGTGCTTGGGGGGTCAGTTTGCGGCGGCCACCGGCTGCCCCAGCGCCCGCAGCAAATCACGCAGGTAGTGCGCGCGGTCGGCCGGGCTTGCGATTTCACGTTCGATGCGCAGCTTGTCGTTACCGGCCAGTTTGACGGCACGGTTTTTCTGCACCAGTTCGATGATGCGCTTGGCGTCGATGGGCGCTTTGGGCTTGAAGGTGATGCTCATCAGCTTCGGGCCGGCGTCAATCTTCAGCACGCCGTAAGGTTTGGCCAGCACGCGCAGGCGGTGGGTGTCGAACAGCGTCTGGCCTTGCGTGGGCAGCTTGCCGAAGCGGTCGGTGATTTCTTCCAGCAGGGTGTCGATCTGCTCGGCGCGTTCGGCCATTGCCAGGCGTTTGTACAGGTTCAGCCGCGTGTGCACATCGCCGCAATAGGCGCTGGGCAGCAGTGCGGGGGCGTGCAGGTTGATCTCGGTGCCGGCGCCGAACAGGGCACCCATGGGGCTGAGCAAATCGGGCTCGTGGCCGGCTTTCAGCGAGCGCACCGCCTCGTTCAACATGTCGTTGTAGAGCTGAAAGCCCACCTCCATCATGTTGCCACTCTGGTTCTCGCCCAGCACCTCGCCGGCGCCGCGTATTTCCAGGTCGTGCATCGCGAGATAGAAACCCGAACCCAGTTCTTCCATGTCCTGGATGGCTTGCAGCCGCATGCCGGCGGGTTTGCTCAAGGCCTGCACATCGGGCACCAGCAAGTACGCGTAAGCCTGGTGGTGGCTGCGGCCCACACGCCCGCGCAATTGGTGCAATTGCGCCAGTCCAAACTTGTCGGCGCGGCTGATGACGATGGTGTTGGCGCTGGGCACATCAATGCCGGTTTCGATGATGGTGCTGCACAGCAAGACGTTGTGGCGCTGGGCCACGAAGTCGCGCATCACGGTTTCCAGCTGGCGTTCGGGCATCTGGCCGTGGGCGATGGCAATGCGTGCCTCAGGCAACAATTCCACCAGCTTCTG
>JAYUPP010000237.1:0-3635 GCA_043760045.1 Betaproteobacteria bacterium | reverse complement strand
ACTCGCAATTATAGGCCCAAGGCCGACCGCAGCCGCAGCAGCCCCGCGTCCAGGCGCGCGGGATCGCGTGAGGCAAAACACCAGCGCAGCCAGCCTTCACCTTCATCGCCAAAAGCGGCACCGGGCGCCAGACCCAGCCCGTTTTGTGCCACCAGGCGCTGCGCCAGCGCCAAAGAATCGGTATTTTTTTGCCCGTCGATGCGGAAAAAAGCGTACATGCCGCCGGGCGGTGGCGCCACGGTCACGCCCGGCAGGGCCATCAGCCCGGCCAGCAGACGGCTGCGGCAAGCCCCCATGTGTTGCGCCACACGCGGCACCAGTTCATGGGCCATAGCCAGCGCCGCCAGGCCGCCCTGCTGCACAAACACCGGTGTGCACGAGCTGTTGAATTCCAGCAGCTTGCCCACAGTGTCGAGCGCGCCGTTTCCAGCAGCCGTGCCAGGCGCCGGCAGCACCAGCCAGCCCAGGCGCCAGCCGGTCATCAAAAAACTCTTGCTGAAACTTTGGGCCACCACCAGGCGGTCGCCGGCTTCGGCGTGGTCCAGAAAACTGGGTGCGGCCTGGCCCGGTGCGCCGGCGTAATACAGACGCTCGTAAACCTCGTCGGCCACGATCCAGGTGCCGGTGTCGCGGCAGTGCGCCAGCAGCGTGGTTTGCTCGCCAGCGGTCAGCGTCCAGCCGGTGGGATTGTTGGGGGCGTTGACCAGCAGCACGCGGGTGCGGGGTGTGACCGCTGCCAGCAGCTCGTCCATGTCGAGCCGCCAGGCGCCGGCCTGCGGCCGTAGCGCGACGCGCCTGACCTGCGCGCCCAAGATCACCGGCTGCGCCGTCAGGTTGGGCCATACCGGCACCACGGCCACCAGTTCATCGCCAGGGCTCAGCAGCCACTGCATGGCCAGCATCAAGGCCGTGACCCCAGATGAAGTGACGGCGATCTGGTCAATGCCGACGGCGCCGTGCAGAGCGCTGGTGTACTGCGCAATGGCCTGCCGCAGTTCGGGCAGGCCCAAGTTGTGCGAGTAGAAGGTCTCGCCGCGCAGCAATGAATCGGCAGCGGCCTGGCGTATGGGTTCGGGCGTGACCTCGTCGCTTTCGCCGAACCAGAAGGCCAGCACGTCGCTGCGGCCCAGCCCGGCATTGGCTACTTCACGAATCTTGGAACCCGGCAGGGCTTGTAAGGTGGCGCGCATGGTGACTTTCCTGTTGAAGAAAATGGCAATGGGCTGGCAGTCCGCGCCACCAAAACCACGACATGAAATCGGACTACTGGTCAGGCCGCGCCATGCGGCAGCTGTGCGGCTGCGCCACGGCTGCAGCGTCGAAACGCCGCACGCTGCGAAAACCAAAACCCGAGCCTTCCACTTCACGCGCCACGCCGGCGCTGCCTGCACGTTCCATCTGGCTCACCACCAAGGGCTGCTGCAGTTGATGGTCGGCAGCGCGCATCACGGCAGGGTGCCAGGCGCCCATGGGCGTGGCCTTCGAGTCCAGGCCTTCCAGTGCACGCGCCACGGCAGCGGCTTCCACGCTGCCGGCCTTTTCGATTGCCGCAGCCAGCATTTCCACCATCAGCTGCAGCCGCACATGCACGTAGTCGTCCACCGGCTGCACAAAACGCTGCCTGAATTCGGCATGAAACGCGTCACTCGCGGCACCGCCCACATTCGGGTGCCATTCGGCCACCGCCAGCACACGCCCGATGCCAGCTTCGCCGATGGCCGCCGGCGCGCCCAGCGCGTTGCCATAAAAGGTGTACAGCTTGGCTTCGCTGCCCACTTCGCGCAGCGCACGCACCAGCAGCGTGAGGTCGTTGCCCCAGTTGCCCGTCAGCACCGCGTCGGCGCCGCTGGCCTTGATTTTCGCGGCGTAGGGCAAAAAGTCGCGCACCTTGCCCAGCGGGTGCAGTTCCAGGCCGACGATCTGCACCTCGGGCCTTTTGGCGCTGATCAACAGCCGCGCCTGCTTCAGCACATGCTGCCCGAAGCTGTAGTCCTGCCCGATCAGAAACACGCGCTGCACGCCGCGGTCGGCTTGCAGCACATCGGTCAAGGCCGCCAGCCGCATGTCAGCATGGGCATCAAAACGGAAGTGCCAGAAGCTGCAGCGTTCGTTGGTTAGCGTGGGGTCCACTGCTGAATAGTTGAGGAACAGCGCGCGCTTGTTCGGTTCACGCTGGTTGTGTTTGTCCAGCGCATCAAGCAGCGCAGCCGCCGTGGCCGAGCTGTTGCCCTGCAAAACAAAACCGATCTGCTGGTCCAGCGCGCTGCGCAAGGTGGCCAGCGCTTCTTCAGCGCTGCCCTTGCTGTCGAAACGCTGCAGCGCCAGCGGCCGGGCCACGCCCGCGATGCGCACGCCGCCACGGCGGTTGATGCGTTCTGTAGCCAGCAGGAGGTTGCGGAACACGGCCTCGCCGGCATTGGCAAAGGGGCCTGAAAGACCTTCGATCAAAGCCAGGCGTATGGGTTCGCGGTTGGCATCAACGGTGTTGTTTGTTGCGAGCTGGGCCAGGCTTTGCGCCGCAACCAGGGCCAGCGGCAGCGCCATGAAGGCGCGTCGTTTTTGATTCACGTTTGGGGGACTCTTGAAAAAGAAAGGCTCGCATGCATCTGCTGGGCATGGGCAACGCAGGGTTGCGGCGCCCACCTACTTTTGCCACCCACCATTTTAGGAGTGCACCATGTTCCTCGTACCCATCAGCCGTGAAACGCGCCACCTGTCGCGACTGTTTGATGACGCCTTCGACCGCGCGATGGCGCCAGCCGGCAACGGCGAAAACGTCGCCTCGCGCAGCCCCGCGCTGGACGTGGCCGAAACCGAAAGCGACTACACCGTGAAGGTGGAAATGCCCGGTGTGGCCAAAGAAGACGTGAAAGTGTCGGTAGCAGGCCGCCGGGTCACCGTGCAGGCGCAAAGCCAGCGCAGCGAAGAGAAAAAAGACGGCGCGCGCATCGTCTATCGTGAACGCGCGGTGGCGAGCTACGCGCGCAGTTTCACGCTGCCGCTGGAAGTCGACCAAGCCGAGTCGGGCGCCAAGCTCGACCAGGGCGTGTTGACACTGACATTGCCCAAGCGCAACGTGCGCGGCGCCGCGCAAGTCACGGTCAACTGAAGACGCGGGGGTTGACGTGAAAGTCTTACATGATCCGGGGCGCTGCCCCTCATCATGAAAGTTAGCAAACGGTCCCGGCCCCCGCCCGGACCTCGTTGCAACACGCCCCGGTGCTTTGCATCAGGGCGTGTCGATCTGGTCCAGCGGCCAACGCGGCCGCACATCAAAAGCGCCGTCATGCTGCAGGTTGGCCTTGCCGTGCTGCAGCCGCAGCGCCGCCGCCAGCGCAATCATGGCGCCGTTGTCGGTGCACAGGTGCAGCGGCGGGTAGTGCACTTGCACACCCCGCTTGGCGGCGGCTGCGTTGAGCTGTTCACGCAGCCGGCGGTTGGCTCCCACGCCACCACCCACCACCAGAGTGCGCGCGCCGCTGGCTTTCAGGGCGGCCATCGTTTTGGCGGTCAGCACGTCCACGATGGCGGCTTCAGTGCTGGCCGCCAGGTCGGCCAACGCCTGTGCGCTGGGCGCGCCACCCAGCTTGCGGTGCTGCATCATCACCGCCGTTTTCAGGCCGGCGAATGAAAAG
>JAYUPP010000236.1:0-9520 GCA_043760045.1 Betaproteobacteria bacterium | reverse complement strand
CGGTGCGCGAAGTGGCTGCTTCGGCCGACCCCGTGACTCGCACCTTTTTGGTCAAGGCCGAGTTGGCTGCATCCGACCTGCAACTGGGCCAGACTTTGACCGTGCGCGTTGAACAGGCCGCGCGCAGCGGCGTGGTGCGCCTGCCGTTGTCGGCGCTGATGCAGCAGCAAGGCAGCGCAGCGGTCTGGCTGCTGGACACCAGCACGCTGACCGTGCGCTCGCAGCCAGTGGTGGTGGCCGGTGCTGACGGCAACCAGGTGGTCGTGGCGCAGGGCTTGTCGCCCGGGCAGGTGGTGGTGACCGCTGGCGTGCACACGCTGACGGCGGGGCAGAAGGTGCAGCTGTATGAAGCGGCGGCGCCAGCCGGCAACGCGCCGGCACCGCCCAGTGCTGCAACGGCGCCGGCGGCGGCAAGCCGATGAAATCAGCTTAAACCCGCCGCTGACGCAAGCCGACGAAGCGCCGCCACCATGAACCTCACCCCTGCAACTCCTGCCGACAGCAGCAGCCGTTTCAACATTTCCCGTTGGGCGCTG
This sequence comes from Betaproteobacteria bacterium, assembly GCA_043760045.1. Lineage (GTDB taxonomy): Bacteria > Pseudomonadota > Gammaproteobacteria > Burkholderiales > Burkholderiaceae_C > Rubrivivax. Next base: position 8,984 of record JAYUPP010000236.1, on the reverse strand, counting down.
GAGCACCCGGCGCTCACACGCTACCTGATGGTGGTGTTGATGGTGCTGGGCATGGCGGCCTATTTCCAGCTGGGGCAAGACGAAGATCCGCCGTTCACTTTCAGGGCCATGGTGGTGCAGGCTTTTTGGCCCGGCGCCAGCGCGCAGCAAGTGGCCGAGCAGGTCACCGACAAAATCGAAAAGTCGCTGCAGCAGGTGCCGCATGCCGACAAGTTACGGTCTTACACCAAGCCGGGTGAGTCGCTCACCATCCTGCAGCTGGCCGATTCGGCGCCGCCCAAAGACGTCAGCGGCAGTTGGTACCAGGCGCGCAAGGTGGTGCAAGACATGCGTTCCACGCTGCCGGCCGGCGTCATCGGCCCGGTTTTCAACGACGATTTTGGTGATGTCTACGGCAGCATCTTCGCGCTGTCGGCAGACGGCTTCAGCCCCGAAGAGCTGCGCGTGTTTGCCGAACGCGTGCGCCAGCGGTTGCTGCGCGTGCCGGACGTGGCCAAGGTGGAAACTTTCGGCGCACAGGCTGAAAAAATCTTTGTCGAAATCTCGCAGAAGCGGCTGGCACAGCTGGGCCTGGACATGAATCAGGTGATTGCGCAACTGGCAGCGCAAAACGCGGTGGAAGGTGCCGGTGTGCTGAACGCCGGCAGCGAAAACTTGCAGGTGCGGGTGGCGGGCGCTTTCAATTCCGTTGCAGACCTGGGCCGGCTGCCGATCCGCGGCAGCAACGCCAGCACCGGCGCGGCCAGCCAGATCAAGCTGTCCGACATCGCCGTCATACAGCGTGGTTATGCCGACCCGCCCACCGTGAAGGTGCGACATCAAGGGCAAGAGGTGATTGCGCTCGGCGTGTCGATGGCCAAGGGCGGCGACATCATTGCGCTGGGTACACGTTTGCGCGAAGCGGCGACGCAACTGCGCGCCGAGATGCCGGCCGGTATTTCCATGGTGCAGGTGCAAGACCAGCCCACTGCGGTGAGCCGGTCGGTGAATGAGTTTGTGGGTGTGCTGATTGAAGCCGTGCTCATCGTGCTGGTGGTCAGCTTCATCAGCCTGGGTCTGCACATGAAGCACGGCTTCCCGGGCTTTCGCATCGACATCTGGCCCGGCCTGGTGGTGGGCATCACCATTCCGCTGGTGCTGGCCATTACTTTCGTGACGATGTTTTATTGGGGTGTGGGGCTGCACAAGATCTCGCTCGGCAGCCTGATCATTGCGCTCGGCCTGTTGGTGGACGACGCCATCATTGCGGTGGAGATGATGGTGCGCAAGCTTGAAGAGGGCTACGACAAAACACGCGCCGCCACCTGTGCCTATGAGGTTACCGCGATGCCGATGCTGACCGGCACCTTGATTACCGCCGCCGGGTTCCTGCCCATCGGCCTGGCCAAATCGGTGACCGGCGAGTACACCTTTGCGATCTTCGCCGTGACCTCGGCTGCGCTGGTCATTTCCTGGCTGGTGTCGGTGTACTTCGTGCCTTACCTGGGCACGCTGCTGCTGCACACACGCGCCCACGCAGCGACGCCGGGCGCGACACCAGGGGCGACGGCTGACACAGGCCCGCACGAACTCTTCAACAGCCCTTTTTACAACCGCTTTCGGGCGCTGGTGCACCGCTGTGTGCAACACCGCTGGATCACGATCGGCGTGACGGTGCTGATCTTTGCCCTTGGCATCGTCGGCATGGGCCGCGTGCAGCAACAGTTTTTTCCGGATTCAAGCCGGCCCGAAATCTTGGTGGACCTGTGGCTGCCCGAGGGCTCGACGATTCAGCAAAGCGAAGAGGTGGCGCGGCGCTTTGAGCAGCGCATGCTGAGAGAGCCCGGCCTGGCCAGCGTCACCATCTGGGTGGGCAGCGGCGTGCCGCGTTTTTACCTGCCTCTGGACCAGGTGTTCCCGCAAAGCAACGTCAGCCAGGCCATCGTGTTGCCGAAAGGTTTGCAAGAGCGCGAGGAGCTTCGTTTGCGCCTGCCGGCCCTGATGGCCAGCGAGTTCCCTGAAGTGCGTTCGCGCATCAAGCTGCTGCCCAACGGGCCGCCGGTGCCTTACCCGGTGCAGTTCCGTGTCGTGGGCGCTGATGCCAGCGTGGTGCGACAGTGGGCCGACCAGGCCAGGGACATCCTGAAAACCGACACCCGCATGCGCGGCGTCAACGACAACTGGAACGAAGCGGTGAAGGTGATGCGCCTGGACGTGGACCAGGACAAGGCGCGGGCCCTGGGTGTCAGCAGCCAGGTCATCGCGCAGGCTTCGCGCACGATTTTGTCGGGCAGCAACATCGGCCAGTACCGCGAAGGCGACAAGCTGTTGGACATCGTGCTGCGTCAGCCGCTGCGGGAACGGCAGACCATCACCGACCTCGGCAGCGCCTACCTGCCCACCGCCAGCGGGCGTTCGATACCGCTGTCGCAAGTGGCCAAGACGCACCTGGCCTGGGAGCCCGGCGTGATGTGGCGTGAAGGCCGCAATTACGCCATCACGGTGCAAGGCGACGTGGTCGAAGGTGTGCAGGGCGCCACGGTGTCGGCTGCCGTCTGGCCCCAGATGCAGGCACTGGCCGCCCGCATGCCTGCGGGCTACGGCATCGAAGTGGCCGGCGCGGTGGAAGAAAGCAGCAAGGGCCAGGGCTCTATCGCGGCGGGCGTGCCGGTGATGTTGTTCCTGATCTTCACGCTCTTGATGCTGCAACTGCAAAGCTTCAGCCGCGCGGTGCTGGTGTTTCTGACCGGGCCGCTGGGCATTGCCGGCGTGGCTGCGGCGCTGCTGTTGTTGAACCGCCCCTTCGGTTTTGTGGCGCTGCTGGGTGTGATTGCGTTGATGGGCATGATCATGCGCAACTCGGTGATCCTGATCGACCAGATCGAACAAGACCGCCGGCTGGGTGTGCCGGCCTGGGAGGCCACCGTTGAAGCGGCCGTGCGCCGTTTCAGGCCCATCGTGCTGACCGCAGCGGCCGCTGTGCTGGCGATGATTCCGCTGTCGCGCAGCGTGTTCTGGGGGCCGATGGCGGTGGCCATCATGGGCGGTCTGGTGGTGGCAACAGTGCTGACGCTGCTGGCGCTACCGGCCATGTATGCGGCCTGGTTCCGCGTCAAACGAGAACCTGGCAGCGCAGAAAACCGTGCAGCAGGCAATAAGACGGCGTCTGTGGCGGGCTAAAATCGCGGGTTTGCCGAGATAGCGGTGTACGGCGTGCCCGCTGCACCACCGAAAATTCTGCGCGGGTGGCGAAATGGGTAGACGCACCAGGTTTAGGTCCTGACGCCTTCACGGGCGTGCCGGTTCGAGTCCGGCCCCGCGCACCAGACAACGGTTTTTGCGCAGCCGAAAACGGTGCGCCAAAAATCTGCCCCATTGCCCCTGATCTACAGCCTCAACAGTTCAGCACAACCACACCATGGCCGTCCAAATCGAAACCCTAGAAAAGCTCGAGCGTCGCATCACCCTGACGCTGGCCGCAGCCACCGTGAATGGCGAAGTTGAAAACCGGCTGAAGAAGCTGTCGCGCACCGTCAAGGCCGACGGCTTCAGGCCCGGCAAGGTGCCGATGTCGGTGGTGGCGCAGCGTTACGGTTACCAGGTGCAGTACGAAGTGGTCAACGACCGCGTCGGCAAGGCTTTTTCAGCCGTCACCAATGAGGCCAAGTTGCGCGTGGCGGGTTCACCGCGCATCGCCCAGAAAGACAGCGCGCCCGAAGGCGAAATGGCCTTTGAAGCGGTGTTCGAGGTCTACCCCGAGGTCAAGCTCGGCGACCTGAGCGCAGCCGAAGTTGAACGTGTCAGCACCGAGGTGACCGAAGCCGCCATCGACCGCACGGTGGAGATCCTGCGCAAACAGCGCCGCACCTTTGGACAGCGCGGGGCAGCCGACGGCGCGCAGGCGGGCGACCGCGTGACCATCGACTTCGAAGGCAAGATCGACGGCGAAGCATTTGCCGGCGGCAGTGCCCAGGGTAATCAATTCATCATCGGCGAAGGCCATATGCTGGAACAGTTTGATCAGGCAGTGCGGGGCATGCTGGTGGGCGAAAGCAAAACTTTCCCGCTGCAGTTTCCGGCCAACTACCAAGGTGCTGAAGTGGCGGGCAAGGAGGCCGACTTCCTGGTCACGCTGAGCAAGGTGGAGGCGCAGAACCTGCCCGAAGTGGACGCGGCATTCGCCAAGCAGCTGGGCATCCAGGAAGGCACCGTGGAAGGCCTGCGCGCCGACGTGAAGAAAAACCTGGAACGCGAAGTCAAGTTTCGCGTGCTGGCGCGCAACAAGGGCGCGGTGATGGACGCACTGGCCAAGGCCGCTGAACTGGACTTGCCCAACGCGCTGGTGGGCAACGAAGCCAGCCGTTTGATGGACAGTGCACGCGCCGACCTGAAGCAGCGCGGTGTCAAAGACGCTGAAACGATGGAGCTGCCGGCCGACATCTTCAAACCCCAGGCCGAACGCCGGGTGCGCCTGGGCCTGGTGGTGGCAGAGCTCGTGCGCACGCACAACCTGCAGGCCAAGCCGGAACAACTGCAGGCCCACATCACCGAGCTGAGCCAGAGCTACGAAAAGCCCACCGAGGTGATGCGCTGGTACCTGGGTGACCGCCAACGCATGGCCGAAGTGGAGGCGGTGGTGGTGGAGAACAACGTCACCGACTTCGTGCTTTCGCGGGCCAAGGTTTTGGACAAGGTGCTACCGTTTGACGAGCTGATGACGGCTTCCAATTGAGAGGCTGAAGCTGCTGACTTTCATGATGCGGGGCAGCGCCCCGGGTCTTGCAAGACTTTCAAGTTGATGAAGGATTTCCACATGAGCGTGCAAGAGACCGTAGGCCTGGGCATGGTGCCCATCGTGATTGAACAGTCGGGCCGCGGTGAACGCGCCTACGACATCTACAGCCGGCTGCTGCGCGAGCGCATCATCTTTCTGGTGGGCGGGGTGAACGACGGCACCGCCAACCTGGTGGTGGCGCAGATGTTGTTCCTGGAAAGCGAAAACCCCGACAAGGACATCTTTTTGTACATCAACTCGCCTGGCGGCAGCGTAAGTGCGGGTCTGTCGATTTTCGACACCATGCAGTTCATCAAGCCCGACGTGGCCACGCTGTGCATGGGCATGGCCGCCAGCATGGGTTCGTTTTTGCTGATGGCCGGCGCCAAGGGCAAACGTTCGGCGCTGCCCAATTCCCGCGTCATGATCCACCAGCCCAGCGGCGGCGCGCAGGGCCAGGCCACCGACATTGAGATCCAGGCGCGCGAAATCATCAAGACGCGCGAACAACTCAACCGCATCTACGCCGACCGCACAGGCCAAACCGTTGAGCGCATTGCGGCCGACATGGAGCGCGACCTGTGGATGTCGCCAACTGAAGCCAAAGACTACGGATTGATTGACCAGGTGCTGGACAAACGCGCCTGAACGCCCGGGCGGTTCCTGCCGATCACAGGCCGCAGCAGCGGCCTTTTTCCTGCCACCGGGCCCTGGTTCAATTCGTCTATCATGGCTTGAACAAGTTGTCTATAACTGCTTGAAAACTCGCTCGAAAATTCGTTTCAATGGCTCATAAAAATGGCTGAAAAGCATGGCTGAAAAGCATGGCTGACAAAAAGGGCGCCTCCGGCGAAAAAGTGCTGTACTGCTCTTTCTGCGGTAAGAGCCAGCACGAGGTCAAGAAACTCATAGCGGGTCCTTCGGTCTTCATCTGCGATGAGTGCATCGAACTCTGCAACGACATCATTCGCGACGAAGTGCCGGCCGAGGCACCAGGCGGCAAGTCGGCCAAGTCTGACCTGCCGGTGCCCAGCGAAATCAAGAGCAGTCTCGACCAGTACGTGATTGGGCAAGACACCGCCAAGCGCACGCTGGCGGTGGCCGTCTACAACCACTACAAGCGCCTGAAGCACATGGGTGCCAACTCGTCGAAAGACGAAGTCGAACTCTCGAAGAGCAACATCCTGTTGATCGGCCCCACGGGCTCGGGCAAAACGCTGCTGGCCCAAACGCTCGCGCGCTTGCTGAACGTGCCATTTGTGATCGCCGATGCCACCACGCTGACCGAAGCCGGTTACGTGGGCGAAGACGTCGAAAACATCATTCAGAAATTGCTGCAGAACTGCAACTACGACGTCGAACGGGCGCAGCGCGGCATTGTCTACATCGACGAAATCGACAAGATCAGCCGCAAGGCCGACAACCCCAGCATCACGCGCGACGTGTCGGGCGAAGGCGTGCAGCAGGCGCTGCTGAAACTGGTGGAAGGCACGATGGCCAGCGTGCCGCCGCAGGGCGGCCGCAAACATCCGAATCAAGACTTCTTGCAGATCGACACCACCAATATCCTCTTCATTTGTGGCGGCGCATTTGATGGCCTGGAAAAGGTCATCCAGAGCCGCACCGAAAAGTCGGGCATAGGCTTTGCCGCCAGCGTGCACAGCAAAAACGAAAAGCGTGCTGCCGACCTGTTCCGTGAGGCTGAACCTGAAGACCTGATCAAGTTTGGCCTGATTCCTGAACTGGTCGGTCGCCTGCCCGTGGTGGCCACGCTGGGCGAGCTGACCATCGACGCGATGGTGCAGATCCTCACCGAGCCGCGCAACGCACTGATCAAGCAGTACCAGAAACTCTTTGCCATGGACGGCGTTGAACTCGAAGTGCGCCCTTCGGCACTCACGGCCATCGCTCGCAAAGCCCTGGCGCGCAAGACCGGCGCGCGCGGTTTGCGCTCCATCATCGAACATTCGCTCATCGACACCATGTTCGAGCTGCCCACGCTGGACGGTGTGGCCAAGGTGGTGGTCGACGAACACATCGTTGAAGAGGGTGCCAAACCCCTGCTCGTTTACCGCGAGAAAAAGGCCAGCGCTTAGCCAGATATCGGGCGCTGCGGCGCCCCAGTCTGAGGCACCCTTGCAATCTTGCGCCATAGCATGCTTGCAATTCTGCGCGTGGACCCCACGTGGGTTCGAGAAAGAAAGGTTACCCAATGTCCGGACATCCCATCCTTCCCCCTGAACCGATCACATTGCCGCTGCTGCCGCTGCGCGATGTGGTGGTGTTTCCCCACATGGTCATTCCACTTTTTGTGGGCCGGCCGAAGTCGATCAAGGCGCTTGAAGCGGCGATGGAGCAGGGCCGTCAAATCATGCTGGTGGCACAGAAAGCCGCTGGCAAAGACGAGCCCAAGTCTGACGACATGTTTGAAGTGGGCTGTGTCAGCAGCATCCTGCAGATGCTGAAGCTGCCCGACGGCACGGTGAAAGTGCTGGTGGAAGGTGTACAGCGCGCCAACACCAAGACCATCACCGAAACCGACGACTACTTCGTAGGCGAAGTCGTGCCGGTGCAGGCTGCCGTGGAAGCCACGCCCGAGACCGAAGCGCTGCGCCGCGCCGTGACGCAGCAGTTTGACCAGTACGTCAAGCTGAACAAAAAAATTCCGCCGGAAATTTTGACCAGCATCGGTGGCATTGACGATCCGGGCCGCTTGGCCGACACCATCGCGGCGCATCTGCCGCTGAAGCTGGAAGCCAAGCAGTCGGTGCTGGACCTGTTCTCGGTGCCCAAGCGGCTGGAAAAGCTGCTGGAGCTGCTGGAACATGAAGTGGACATTCTGCAGGTGGAAAAGCGCATCCGCGGCCGGGTGAAACGGCAGATGGAAAAGAGCCAGCGCGAGTATTACTTGAACGAACAAGTGAAGGCCATTCAGAAGGAACTGGGCGACGGCGAAGAAGGCGCCGACCTGGAAGAGCTGGAGAAAAAGATCAAGGCCGCGCGCATGACCAAAGAAGCGCAGAAAAAGGCCGAATCCGAGCTGAAGAAACTGAAGCTGATGTCGCCGATGTCGGCTGAAGCCACCGTGGTGCGCAATTTCATCGACACGCTCGTGAATCTGCCCTGGGCGAAAAAGACGAAGATCAAACACGACCTGGCCAACGCCGAAAACGTGCTGAATGAAGACCACTTCGGTCTTGAAAAAGTCAAAGACCGCATCCTTGAATATCTTGCGGTGCAACAGCGCGTAGATAAGGTCAAAGCGCCCATCTTGTGCCTGGTGGGCCCCCCGGGTGTGGGCAAAACCAGCCTGGGCCAAAGCGTCGCGCGTGCCACCGGCCGCAAGTTTGTGCGCATGGCACTCGGCGGCATGCGAGATGAAGCCGAAATACGCGGCCACCGCCGCACCTACATCGGCAGCATGCCAGGCAAGGTGCTGCAGAGTCTGTCCAAGATCGGCACACGCAACCCGCTGTTCCTTTTGGACGAGATCGATAAGCTCGGCATGGACTTCCGCGGCGACCCGTCTTCGGCGCTGCTGGAAGTCTTGGACCCCGAGCAAAACCACACTTTCAGCGATCATTACGTTGAAGTTGACTTCGACTTGAGCGACGTCATGTTTGTGGCAACTTCCAACAGCATGAACATTCCACCGGCCCTGCTGGACCGCATGGAAGTCATACGCCTGGCGGGTTACACCGAAGACGAAAAGCTGAACATTGCGCAGCGTTACTTGATGCCCAAGCAGGCCAAGAACAATGGCCTGAAGGACGGCGAGATGGAGATCGCCGAATCAGCGGTGCGGGCCATCCTGCGCTACTACACGCGCGAAGCTGGCGTGCGCTCGCTCGAACGCGAGATAGGCAAGATTTGCCGCAAAGTCGTGAAGGGCATTGCGCTGAAGAAGTTCGACGGCAAAGTGGTTGTCACCGAAGAAAACCTGAACGACTTCCTGGGTGTGCGCAAGTTCGATTTCGGCCGCACCGAGAAGAAAAACCAGGTTGGCCAGGTGGTGGGTTTGGCATGGACTGAAGTGGGTGGTGATCTGCTCACCATCGAAGCTGCAGTCATGCCGGGCAAAGGCGTCATCACCCGCACCGGTTCATTGGGTGACGTGATGAAAGAGTCGGTAGAAGCGGCGCGCACGGTGGTGCGTTCGCGTTCACGCCGGCTGGGCATCAAGGACGAGATGTTCGAAAAGCGCGACATCCACATCCACGTGCCCGACGGC
>JAYUPP010000235.1:0-9529 GCA_043760045.1 Betaproteobacteria bacterium | reverse complement strand
GGCGCTTTTGCAGGTCGATGGGAACAGCGGTCTGCTCCATCACCATCGAAAGCGACTGCCGCAGGTCGGCCATCACGGCGGCAAAAACCGTGGCCTGGTCGTCGTGCCGGTAGGCGGGGTAGGCCACCGGCCGGCGCTGTTCACGAAAAGTTGACAACTCACCGGCCAGGCCCAGGCACCAGGCATACAGCATTGCAGGGTGCAGCACCGGCAGGCGCTGCAAGTGCGCCAGCACCGGCTGTTCGCGGTTGATCAACTGCAGCAGCAGGAAGTCAACGATCTCGCCGGTGCCCGCGCGCCCGGGCTGCGCCAGCCGCGCCGCCACAGCCTCGCCGCGCTGGTGCAGCATGCCCAGCAGTTCGCGCACACAGGCGTCCAGCACGGGGTGCGACAAGGCATGCAGCAGCGGCGGCACGTAGCGGGTGTCCAGCACCACGCGGCCGTCGGCGCGGCGCTCTTGCACCCACACGGTGCCGAGCGTCGTGTAGCCCTCGTTGGCATCGCGCGCCAGCATCAGGCGCAGGTTCAGCCGCCCCACCTGCAGCGGCGCCTGGCGCAGGCTGTTGGCGTGGATGTCGGCCACTTCCACATCGGCCACGCGCCAGCGCGGTGGCATCGCGCTGTCGCTGGCTTCGACATCACTTTCAGTGACACCCGGCCGCGCCTGCGTGGCGGCCAGCACCAGCAGCTGGTCGCGCGTGTCGGGCGGCACTTCAAAAGCCGGCGGCGCGGGGTCGTCACCCGGAATGGAGAAAACCAGCCCGTCGGGCAAAACGCCCCGGGCCTCGCTGACCATCACGCGGCCCTGCAGCAGCGCCGCTTCGTCGATCTGCAGCGCCACAAAACCCCAGGGCCAGGCGCAGGTGGCCGTCAACGAGCCCAGATGTTGACGTGCACCAAAGCGGTCTTGTTGCTGGAAGTGTTGCGGCTGAAGGAACAGGCCTTCGGTCCACATCACTTTGTTGTGCCACGTCATCGGATACTGCTGCGTTGGGGTGGATGTTCTTGGCTGGGCTTGTTGCAGCCCTGTGCCAAAGTTTGTGCGCACTACGATACACGGCCCCACTTCGGGCGTCACCCTTTCTAACCCGGTCTTCGGGCCCGGCAACAACGCCACCGCGCTGGCGCCTGGCTTGCCACTTCAGCGCGGCACAAGACCAGAAACCCGCCTCAAACCCGCCTCAAACCCGCCTGCAACCCGCCAGCAGCCCCCCAGCCAGGGAATAGAACTTTGGTCTTGGCCAGAGTATGATTTTGAAGCGTTGCATGAGGCGCCAGGCAGGCCCCGCCAAGCCCGGCGCGGCCCGCCATTTTTCGAGGTGACAGCCATGAAACAAAGCCCCCGTTTACGTGCAGTTGCGCTGGCCGTGATGGCCTGGACTTTGGCTTTGCCGCTGCCAGCCGCAGCCCAGGATGTGGTTGAGATGGGCCAGACCATTCCCGACGCCAAAGCCGTGGCTGAAGGACTGTTCCCTGAAGACGCCTGTGAACAGCTGAAGGCAGCAGGTTTCAAGTGCATGGGCTTTCGGCCGGCAGTGCGTTATTCGCTGCCCGCCGCCGCTTTCAAGCTCGGTTCTGCCGACTTGCCCGAGGCGCTGAAAAAGCAGTTGGACGTGTTCGGCGAAGTGTTGAAAGGCAAACGCGGCTCGGGCAAGGTGGTGCGCATAGAAGGGCACGCCGACGCGTCGGGCACCAGTGCGGCCAACCAGGCTTTGTCGCAGCGCCGCGCCGAGGCGGTCAAAGCCTATTTGGTGGAACTGGGTGCCGAGCCGGAAATGATCGCGCCGGTGGGCGTGGGTGCGAACACACCCAAAAATGCCAAAGACCCGTTTGCGCCAGAAAACCGCCGCGTTGAAATCGGCCGCGCCGCGCCACCGTCCTGAGCAGACGCGGTTTGACGCACCGCCGGCTACGGTATCTGGTGCGTCACCTGGCCTGCAAAGTTGATGCTGATGACGCCTGCAAAGGCGCACATCAGCTTGGACGAGTCGTTCAAAGCCGGCGCGCCGTTGAGCAGCACCGTGGGTGAACCGGGCGCCCACGGGCCCGGTGTGACGGGTGTGCAAGGCATGGGTGTCAGCACCCCGAGCGCAGCCGCAGTGGCCGCCGCCACGGCCGGGTTGGCCGGGCTGCGGCACATCGCAAATGGCGGGATGTTGACAAACGGGATGTTGTCCAGGATGTTGGCCGCCATCACGAAGCTGGTTTGAACGGTCTTGGGCGTGGGAATCAATGAACTGGGCGCCACACCCTGTGAACACTGCATCACAGCGCCCATGCAGACTTGATTGGCCATGGTGAGCTGCTTTCTGTAAGGGTTGTGGCGTGGGGCGTGGGGCGTGGGGCGTGGGGCGAATTGCAGTGCGGGCTTGCAAGCAGAACCCGCTTCAAGACGGCAGCGAAGCGGGCCGTGTCCACACCGTCAGCGCACTGAAGTTGTCGTGGCTGGGTTTGGGGCTGGCGGCCTGGCGCACCGCGCTGGCCAGCTCGCCCAGCCACCGCCCGGGCGTGGCGGCAGCGGCCAGTGTGTTCTGCATCATCTCGTCGTCCAGGTATTCCCACAAGCCGTCGGTGCACAGCAAAAACACATCACCGGCCTGCACGGCATCAACACCTTCGCCAGCGCTGACTTCCAGCACATCGGCCGCGATGCCGAGTGCCGAACGCAGCTCACTGCGCTGCGGGTGATAACGCAAGTCGTCTGCTGACAGCAGGCCCGAGTCGACGAGCGACTGCACCAGGCTGTGGTCGCGCGTGCGCTGCACCACGCGGCCACCGCGAAACCAGTACATGCGCGAGTCGCCTGCATGCGCCCACAAGGCGCGGTGGGCCATGAAGTCCAGCACCAGGCAGACCACCGTGCTGTGCATGTCTTGCTTGGGTGTGCCGGGCTCGCGCTGGCTGATGAGCACGTCATTGGTGACCCGCAGCAGCCGGTCGAGTTCTTCGGCATGCGCCGCTGGCTGCAGCGAAAAGCGGCCGATCAGTTCTTGCACCGCAAGTTTCGAAGCGATGTCGCCACCACCGTGGCCACCGGCGCCGTCGGCCAGCACGCAGCACAGCTGGTGCTGTGAATGCCAGTGGCCGCAGGCGTCTTCGTTGGTTTTGCGGCCGCCGCGATCAGACATCAATGCCACTTCGAGCGCAAGCATGGTGGGCCGCTTTCAACGAGGGCCCGGCTCGCCTTGCAGGCGGTCGAGCTGGTCTTCATAGGCGCGCAAAAAGGCCTTGCCGAAGAGTTCGTCAAAGTCGTCTTGAGCTTCGCTTTGCAGTTGGCTGAAGAGGGCCTGGAACGATTCCCACAGCTGCGCCTTGCGCGTGGCGGGTATGAGGGCAGAGATGCCCGACTTGCGCGTGATCTTGGTTTCCAGCAGCTGCGGGTCGAAGCGCTGCAGCACGCCGTCCAGCGCGGCGCGCATGCCGGCCATCACCGCCAGCTGGTGCGCACGCAGGTCGTCGCAGGCGTCGCGCACGGCTTGTGTGGGCGGCATGAAACCTTTGGTGGGGGGCCCCAGCAGGTGCTGCAGCGCCACTTCCACGGTGGGTGAAAACTTCAGCGGGTTGTTTTCCCGCGCCACGATCATCGTCATCTGCGCCCGCATCTCGCGCTTCAGTGCCGTGCGTGCCACCAGCAGTTCCACCGTGCCGCGCAGGCTTTCACGCAGCAGCTGGCCCAGCAGCAGCAGCGTCGCAGGGTCCAGCGTTTGCAGCCGCAGGCCGGGCGTGTCCAGGCCCTGCAGCAGCGCCGCCAGCAGCGCGTCGCTGTCGGCTGCGGGTGCAGCGCTGGATACCGGTGCGCTGGCGCTGGGCGGCGCTGGGGCAGGCGCGGCCACGGGCGGCACGGGCGCGGCGCGGGCCGCAGGTGCCGCTGCCCCGGCGGCAGCAGACCGCATGCCGGGCAGCGTGACCACACGGCCTTCAGCCGGTGGGTTGTCCCATGAAAAAACAGCGCCTGCCGGCAGTGTCCGGCCGGCTGCCGGGGGCGCGGCAACCAGGGCCGGTGTCGGTGCTGGTGTCGGTGCTGGTGTCGGTGCTGGTGTCGGTGCTGGTGTGGGCGCTGGTGTGGACGGCAGCAGCATGGGCGTGTGCAGCTCCGAAGCATGGTCGTGCTGGCTGGCAGGCTGTGCCAGCGCAGGTTTCAGCAAGGCCTGCAGCGGGTCGGCGTGCGCGGCGGTGTTGGGCTGCAGTTGCAGGGCCTGCGCTGCGCTGCCGCCCAGCGGGTCGCTGGCGGCGGCGGCCAGCGGGTCGGCGGCAGACAGTGTGCTGCTCAGGCCAAACAAGGCGTCCAGCGTATCTGCGGCGGTGGCCGGCAGGTCCAGCAACAAGTCGGTGCCGGAACCGGCAGCTTGCGCGGCTGATGGCGCTGTTGCCGATGAGGTTGCCGATGAGGTTGCCGGCAGTGTGGCCGCAGGCTTGGCGAAGGGGTCCCAGTCGTCGGGGATGAAGCCCGGTGACAGCGCCGCGGCTGGGGGCGCCGCCTGGGGGGCCAACCACGGCGCAGACGCTGGCACTGCGGCCATTGCAGCGGGCACCCCACGCGATGCCAGGCCGGGTGCAGGTGCAGGTGCCGGCACCGGCGCTGGCACCGCCAGGCCCATGGCAGCGTCGCCAAACAAGTCGGCAAAGGGGTCGGCAGAACCGCTGCTGCCAGCACCGGCAGCAGCGGCGCTGACGGCCAGCACATAACCGCCGATTTGCATGCTGTCACCCGGCGCCAGCGGATATTCCCGGCCGCTGCCGATGGCCTTGCCGTTGACGCTGATGGGGTTGCTGCCGTTGTCCAGCACGGCATAACGGCCGGCCTTGCACACCACCCGCGCATGCACACGCGAGATGGTGCGCTCAGGGTCGGGCAGCACCAGCTGGTTGCTGTCGGCACGGCCGACAGTGCCGCCCAGTTCGTCGAAGGTGCAGGCCGGGCCGGTGGCCGGCACGCCGTTGTAGCTGAGCACGGTCAGCACGATCATCCACAAACTCCAGGGGCCGAAAGAGCGCACAGCATAGCTGCGCGTGCCACGTCAGCCCACACTTCAGCCCACACTTCAGCCCACACGTCGGCCCCCACTTCAGCCCCCACTTCAGCCCCCACTTCAGCGCAGCACATAAAACCGCCCGTCGATGGCCGACACGCGCAGCGGCCAGCACACCTGCCCGCCCCCGGCCACAGCGCTGTGCAGCACGGGTTGGCCCTCGGGTGTCAAACATTCCAGCAAGCGGCCACCGGCCACCGGCCGCAGCAGCAAGGTGCTGGCTTTGGGCATCACGGGGCGCAAAGGCAAGGCCGCATGCAGCTGCTGCAACTGCAGGCGCCAGCGGCCCACTGCGTCAGCCACGTTGTGTTGATAGGCCTGCGCCAGCTCTTCCAGCCGCAACGGGCTGGCTTGCAGCAGCGGGTCGGCGTCACCACGTGACAGCCCCAGGGCCAGGCCCTGCAGAAAAGCCGCTGCAGCGCCCTGCAGCGCTGCGGGGTCGGCCACGGGTGGCGCGTCCAGCCACCGCCAACGCGGGAAGTTGATGGGCAGGTGCACGGTTTGCGTGACCTCGGCCGGCAGTTCAACCACGCTGCCCGCCACCGGCGCCCAGTCCAGCTGCGCCAGCGTGCGCGCGGTGTCCGGGTGTGCACGCTGGCCCAGGCGCGGCAGCAGCAGGCGCAGGCAGGCGCCGCGCTGGCCGTCACTGAGCCAGGGCTCGGTTTCGATGGTTTGATCGGATGCGCCCAGTGCGGGCGGTTGCACGCGCAACTGCAGCGTGTTGCTGCCCGCCACCGCGTATTCGTTGACGCTGATCGACAGCCGCTGTGCGGCAGCCTGGCCTGCGTTCGCTTCGGCCGAGCCGGCAGCTTCCGGCAGTGGCGCTGCCGTGCGCAACAGGGGCACGCCGTTGAACACCGCTTCGGCTGCAATGCCGATGCTTTCCAGGCGCAGCACGAGCAGGCGGTCCATCAGCCCAGGCTCCAGTCCAGCAGCGTCATGGCCGGCAACAGCGCCAGGGTGAGCCTGTGCTGGCCCAGCAGCGGGTCCATCACCTGCACCGGCAGTTGCACGGCTTGCAGGCGCAGCGACGCAAACCACTCGAACCCGCTGCCGCCGCGGCTGCGCGGGCGCAGGCCCGCTTCGCCCACCAGCGCGCCGGTGACCGGGCCAGCCGGCTGCAGCAGCGCCGCACTGGCGTCGGCCAGCGGTGTCAGCTCAGCCTGCAGCGGCAGCTTGAAGCGGGTCTGCAACTGGGGCAGCAGCGCCAGCACGGGCGGTGCAGCAGCTTCGCGCCTTGCGGTGCCGGCCAGCGGCGCCTGGCCCTGGCAGCGCAGCTGCAACAAAGAACGCGCATGCAAGAGTTTGATCTCCCCTTCCAGCTGCCAGTCGGCCTGCACCGCTTGCAGCTCGAAATCGGCCACCAGGCGCATCAGCGCGCGGCCGTCCAGGCCGCCGGCGCCCAGGCGCCAGCCCCAGGTCAGCGCCGCGCGGCCCACCAGCAGCGCCAGCAGGCCTTCTCCCGCAGCCGCCGTCAGCCCGGGCACCCGTTGCCAGGCGGCTTGCAACGCTTGCACCGCCTGGGCGGCTGCCACGTCAAGCCCGTCTTCAAAACCGCGCCGCAGCGGTGCGGCGTCGCTGGCCTTGCCGTCTTGTTCCAGCGTGATGCGGGTTTGCGGACGCGGCATCGTGGCGGGCTGCTGTGCGGCCGGCCACGGCTGCGCAGGCGCGGCCTGGCGCTGCAACTGCAGCCACCACTGCGCTGCCGGCCACACCCACAGCTGGCTGTGCATCACGCCCAGGGGTTCGCCGGTGTCGCGCAGGCCGCAGGTGTTGATGGCCAGCGGCAGCACGTCGGGCGAGGTTTCTTCGGCCACCGCCGTGCCCGGCCCGGCCGGCGCCGCGGCTTGTGACAAAGCTGCCACCGGCCAGCTGCAGCTGCGCGCTTCATGGCCGCGCCAGCGCCACAGGCCATGGCTGCCCGTCAAGCGCAGTTCAGGGTGTACGTCGGCGTCACACACCGCCACGGCGTTCAGGCGCGCCTGCACGCGGGTGAGTGCTGGTGCGTCGCCGTGGCCCTGCCCTTGGGCCTGGGCGTGCGAGAGCAAGGCCACCAGCGCAGGCATGGGCTGTGCGGCATGCACACGCAGCGGTGCCAGCTCAGGCAGCGCCAAGCGCTGCCAGGCGCCGCCCTGCAGGTCATACGCCTCGGTAACCGCCAGCGACAACACCCGCAGTTCAGCGGCCTGCAGGTCGCAGGCGGCACGCGGCGCAGGCGGTGCTTCAGCGGGGTGCAGCTCGCCCCGGGCACCGAGTGCGGCAAAAGTCTGCAGCAGTTGTGCGTCGGCCGCCGCCAGCGCCGCCGCCGCAATGCGCGCCTCGGGCCGGCCGGCCAGCTCTTGCAGCGAACGCTGCACGAGCTGGTGCACGGTGTTCCATTCACGCGCCGGCGGCGCGGCCAACAAAGCTGCCGCCCATTCAAAACCCGGCTTGTCCTGAAAGCCCGAGCCCCAGACAAACCACAGGTTGGCATAACGCGCCACCGCAGCGGCGCGCGCCAAACCCAGGCGCAGCGCCTGCTGCACCGCGTGATCCACAAAGCTCGCGTAGCGGTCCCCCAGCTTGCCGGGCATGGCCGGCCACAACGCAGCCAGCTGTGCGGCCAGCGTTTGCACAAACTGCGCCCATTCGGCGTCAGCCGGGGACGGGGCAACAGGTGACGGGGCTGCGGCGCTCAAGCCAGCGCTCAGGAATGAGACAGTGGATCCTCGGGCGGCTCGGGGTCAACCGGAGCCTCGGGTGCCGTGGGTGCCACCGGGCTGATGCCCGAGCCACTGCCCGGCGCACCACCCGAATTGATTTTCACCATCGGCCCGGTGATGGACACCCCGTCGGGCCCCAGCACCACCGAACCGGCGCCGCCTTTCAGCGTGAGCTGCGCGCCGGCTTCGATGACCACGTTGGCTGCACCCTTGATGTGCACGTTGACACCACCTTCAAAACCCGCATTCGTGCCGGCCTTGATGTGCACTTCGGTTCCGGCCTTCAGAGAAACGGCCATTCCAGCCTCTGAAGAAATGCCTTGCGCGGCTTTCAGGCCGTGGTTGGCGTCGGTGGCTAACAGAATATCTTGTGCCACTTTCAGGCTGTACTTGCCGTCTACTTTCTGCTTCACCGCCTTCACCACCGTGAGGTGGAAATCGCCTTCCACCTTTTCCTTGCGGTCTTTTTTGACGATCAGGTGCTGGTCTTTGCCGACCTCGGTTTTCACCGTTTCTTTGACAAACTCGAACTTGTCTTTCTGCGACTGCATCAGCAGGTATTCGCTGCCCTTGAGGTCTTCGAAACGCAATTCGTTGAAGTCGGTGGCGCCGCCTTGTTCGGTGCTGCGGCTTTTGATGGTGCTGACGGTGGCGTTGTCGGGCAGTGTGTAAGGCGGCATGTTGTCGGCGTTGTAGACACGGCCGGTGATGAGCGGCTGGTCGGGGTCGCCGTCCAGAAAGTCGACCACCACTTCTTGCCCGATGCGGGGCAAAAACACCATGCCCCAGCCCTTGCCGGCCGAGGGCTGCGAGACGCGCACAAAACAGGAACTGTTGGCGTCTTTGGTGCCTTCGCGGTCCCAGTGAAACTGCACTTTCACGCGCCCGTGTTTGTCGATGTGGATTTCTTTGCCCGACGGGCCCACCACGGTGGCCGTTTGCGGGCCGCCGGCGCGCGGGCGCGGCGTGCTGCGTTCGGGCCTGAAGGCCAGCCGGGCATCAAACACGCTGAAGTTGCAACGGTGGCTGGTTTCAGTGGTCTGGCCACCTTCGTAACCCGAAAGCGTGGTTTCGGTCTGCGTGGCATAAACCAGGTACTCGGCGTTCTGCGCCGCCACCGGGTGTTTTTCCAGCGTCACACGCGCGCCGGTGCACAGGTTGATGACCGAGGTTTCACCTTGGCCCACCGCAAAACGTGAGCGCAGTTCTTCAATGCGCCGCTTGGCGATGGCCCCGGCTTCATGGGCCAGGCCCGAAACCACGCCACCTTCGTCGGGGTAAGTGGGCAGGCCGGCCGGGTGGTCATACACCTCATGCTCACCCTGGGCGTGGCCCACCTGCGCGGTTTCCAGCTTTTCATAGTTTTGGCTGGGCTGCAGAAAACTGTGGTCGCGCACCGCGGTTTTGCCACTGCGCACCTCGCGGCTCCAGCGCCACTTCGACACCGCAGGCACGCGGTGGTCGGGGTTGCCATCATCGAAGTAGGTCAACGTGGACAGCCCCAGCATCGCCACATGTGCGCCGGGCGCGTCGGCCATCACCAGCGTGTGTTTGCCCGCTTCGTGTTTGAAGAAATAGAAGATGCCTTCTTCTTCCATCAGCCGGCTGACGAAGTTGAAGTCGCTCTCGCGGTACTGCACGCAATACTCGCGCTTGCGGTAGGTGCCGGTGGTCTGGTCGTCAAAGGTGCCGCCGTGCTGGTTGAACACCGCACTCAAGATTTCGGGCACGGTCTTTTTCTGAAAGATGCGCAATTGCGCACTGCGTGTCAGCAGCCACAACCAGGGCCGCAACGTG
>JAYUPP010000234.1:0-3640 GCA_043760045.1 Betaproteobacteria bacterium | reverse complement strand
AGTCCAGCACCTTGGGTCGGTCGTCGGCGTCCAGAAAAATGTTGCCCGGCTTGATGTCACAGTGCACCACGCCTTTGCTGTGGGCGTAGGCCAGCGCCTCGGCCACGCGCCGCGCCAGCTGCGCCGCTTGCCAGGGCGTGGGCCTCCAGCCCTGGGCCAGCGCCTGGCGCAGGTCGCGCCCGTGCAGTCTTTCCATCGCGATGTAAACGCCAGGCGTGCACAGGCCGGCGTCAAACACGGTCACGATGTTGGGGTGGCTGAGCGCGGCTGCCGCGCGTGCTTCGTTCAGGATGTGGTCGTCCAGCAGCGCGCGCAGTTCGGGGTCGAGTTGCAAACGCAACGTCTTGACGGCCACCGCGCGCGACAACAGCGGGTCCCAGCCTTCAAAAACTTCACCCAGGCCACCCGAGCCCAACCGGCCCTTGATCAAGTAACGGCCGATGCGCGCGACCACCGCTGAAGGTTCGGGCGCAGTCGCCACGTCGGGCGGTGTGTCGCCATCGGGCCCGTTGCCGGTTGCGGCACCGGGGCGGTCAGCGGTAACGATGGTGGCTGCGAACTCGGTGGGCCGAGCGTCGGCATGGCCGCCCCACTGAAGGAGCCGGTACCACCATCGATGCAGGAGCAGGGGAAACACAGCGCGGCAGCTTACCTGCGGTGGCAGGCGGTTTTTCACGCTGGCGCGCTGCATGGGCCCGTGGGTTAACGCCGCGTAACGTCTGTTGCCTTCTTCAGCGTTTGTGGGGCTCTGGATTGATTCCCCGGCAATGCCTCAGTGGCTTTTTAGCCGCTTTCCTGCGGCACCACAGGTCAAATCATGGCTGCCAACTTTCGCCGTTAGGTCTTCAACACCCGCTGCAGCCGCTGCAATGCTGTCCGCAGGTCGTGCATGCTGCTGGCAAATGAAAGCCGCACATGGCTGTGCGCAAAGGCCGGGCCAAAGTCGCGGCCGGGCGTCAACGCCACATGGGCGCGCTGCATCATGTCGACGCAGAAGTCCCAACTGCTGGCGTTGTAGCGCGAGCAATCAAACCAGGCATAGAAGGCGCCGTCGGGTGGCACGGTCACGGTCAGGCCCAGCGCATTCAGCGCCGGCACCACAAAGTCGCGCCGGCGCTTGAACTCGGCGCGCCGCTGCTCAAATGTTGCCAGTGCAGCCTCATCGAAGCAGGCCAGCGCCGCATGTTGCGCCAGGCTGCTGGCGCAGATGTAGAGGTTCTGCGCCAGTTTTTCCACCGGCGCCATCAGTTCGGGCGGCAGCACCATCCAGCCCAGGCGCCAGCCGGTCATGCCGAAATATTTGCTGAAGCTGTTGATGCTGATGACGCTGTCTTCAAGCCCGTCGCCGAGCGCCAGCACGCTGGCGCCGTAGGTCTCGTCGTAGCTCAGGCCCAGGTAAATCTCGTCCACCACCGTGACGCCGCCGCGCCGGTGCACCGCCTGCACGATGGCCGCCAGCTCGGCCGGGGCGATGGACGTGCCGGTGGGGTTGCTGGGACTTGCCAGCACCACGCCGCGTGTGTGCGGGCCCCACGCGGCGGCCACCGCGGCTGCGCTGGGCTGAAAACGCGATGCCGCGCTGGTTTGCAACAGCCGCGCCTGCGCGCCCACGGCGGCCACGAAGTGGCGGTTGCAGGGGTAGCTGGGGTCGGGCATCAAGACCTCGTCACCCGGCTCGAACAGCGCCAGGCAGATGAGCTGCAGCGCGCCGGAAGCGCCGGCCGTGACAACGATGCGGGCCGGGTCGATGTGCAGACCAAAACGCTGCCCGTACCAGCCGGCGATGCGCTGGCGCAGGGCCGGCAAACCCGGTGCCTGTGTGTATTGCGTCAGCCCACGTTTCAAGCAATCCCGTGCGGCTTGCTGCACGCCGGCAGCGGCTGTGAAATCGGGCTCGCCGATGTTCAGAAACACCATCGGCTCGCCGCTCTGTGCGGGGTCGCAAGCAGGGCTTCGTGCCAGTACCTCGGCCGCCTTGGCGAACTCCATCACATAAAACGGCTCGATATGGTCGAGCCGGCTGGCGGTGCGAATCATGGGCCGGCTTTTGGCGTTCCCAGATTTACCGATTCGGGCGCCGCCGCCTCATCTGCCGGTGGCACCGAAGTGGCTGCGGCGTCACGCCGTGCGCCGCTGCGCTGCGGTGCGCTGCGCACTTCCACGGCCCGCAGTTCGCCAGCGCATTTGTCGAGCACGCCGTTGACGTAGCGGTGGCCGTCGGTACCGCCGAAAGTTTTGGCCAGTTCCACCGCTTCGTTGATGGCCACGCGGTAGGGAATCTCGATGCAATTCATCAGCTCGTAAACGCCCACCATCAGCACCGCGTGTTCCACCGGCGACAGCAGCGTGGTCTTGCGGTCGGCGTGGCGGGCCAGCACGGCGTCGAGCGCCGCAGCTTGTTCGATGCCGCTGTGCAGCAGGGTGTCGAAGTGCGCACGGTCGCACTTGTCGAAGCCGTCCATTTCACGCATGTGGGCCTCAATCGAAGCCACATCAGAGCCCGACACCAGCCACTCGTACAAACCTTGCATCGCCAGTTCACGCGAGCGCCGGCGGGCCGATTTAACTGGCGCTTTTTTGCCCGTACCGCGCGCAGCGCCAGCGCTTCGCGCCGCTGGCGTGGCGTCAGCAGGCGGTGGGGTTGCTGGTGTTTTTTCAGCGGCCGCGTTCACGACAGTTCTTCCATCAGGTTGGCCATTTCCACGGCCACGCGGGCGGCGTCGCGGCCCTTGTCTTCGGCGCGCGCCCAGGCCTGCACTTCGTTTTCAACGGTGAGGATGGCGTTGGCCACCGGCAGCTGGTGGTCGAGCGCCACACGCGTCACGCCGGCGCCACTTTCGTTGGCCACCAGTTCAAAGTGATAGGTCTCGCCGCGGATCACGCAGCCCAGTGCAATCAGCGCGTCGAAGTCGCCCGACTCGGCCATCGCTTTCAGCGCCACCGGTATTTCCAGCGCGCCGGGCACGGTGACGGTTTTGATGTCGGTGCTGTCCACTTCCAGCCGGTCCAGTTCCGACAGGCAGGCCTGCGCCAGCTTGCTGGTGAGGGCGTCGTTGAAGCGTGCGCGCACGATGCCGATGCGCAGGCCTTCGCCCATCAGTTCAGCCACCAGTTCAGCAACGGGGCCGCGATCTGCGTCTTTCATGGATGCTCACTTTCGTGGGTTGCGTGTGGCGCGGCCCGGGGTTGCAGCGGCGCGGTGGCGCCGGCGGGTTCAGTCGGACGGCGCAGCGAGAAAGCCGGTCACTTCAAGGCCGTAACCGGTCATGCTGGGCATGCGCCGCGGGCTGCCCAAAAGCCGCATGCGGCCGACCCCCTGGTCACGCAATATTTGCGCGCCGACGCCGTAGGTGCGCAGGTCCATCTGCGGCCGTGTCGGCGGGGGCGCGTCGGCGTCCAGCAGATTCGGCAGCACCTTCGGCATCAGTTTGGGCAACAGCGCGGCAGCATCGCTGCTGCAGTTCAGCAGCACCGCCACGCCACAGCTTGCACGCTGCAATTCAGCCAGCGCGCGCGCCAGCGGCCAGGAATGGCCGGCGCCGGCGCTGTCCAGCAAGTCCATGGCGGTGAAGGGCTCGTGCACGCGCACGCTCACCTCTTCATGGGCAGCCCACTGGCCGTGTGTCAATGCCAGATGCAG
>JAYUPP010000233.1:0-3641 GCA_043760045.1 Betaproteobacteria bacterium | reverse complement strand
TGGTCGTTCACCGAGTCCAGCCTGCTGAGCGCGGGCAGCTACACCTACCAGGCCCAGGTCTTTGATGCGGCGGGCAACACGGGCAGTTTCAGTGCCACGCGCGCGGTGACCATCGACCTGTCGGCCCTGCCTTTGCCGGGCGCAGCGGCAACCCTGGCCACCATCAACGGCGTGACGCCAGCGGGCGGCAGCGTGCCACTGAGCAACGACAACACGCCCACCCTGGCTGGCACCGTGGCACGTGCGCTCAATGCGGGCGAAGTGGTCCGGGTCTACCGCAACGGCACCGGCGTGGCCAATGCCAACGTGACGGGCACCACTTGGAACTACACCAACGGCACCTTGGCCGATGGCAGCTACAGCTTCTTTGCCCGCGTCGAACTAGCCGCCAACTCGGCCGTGTTCGGTGCTTCCAGCAGCACCGTCACCGCCAGCATCGACGCCACGGCGCCAACCCAGATCGCCAGCATCAGCGGCATCTTTGACGACGCCAGCGTGGCGGTGGGTGGCAACAACACCGCCGACTCCACACCGCGCGTCAGCGGCACCCTCAACGCCGTGCTGGTGGGCGGTGAAACCGTGGAGGTGGAGCGCGCGGGCGGCGCTGGCACCGTCACCCGCACGGCTGTGGTCAGCGGCGGCACCAACTGGTCGATTCAAGAGGTGACGCCCCTCACCGCGGCGGCCTACACCTACACCGCTCGGGTGCTGGACCTGGCAGGCAACCGGGGCGTCAACCGCAGTCTGGGCGTGACGGTGATCGGCGCGCTGCCTTCGGTGACGTCGATCGCCGTGGCCTACAGCGCGGGTCTGGCTTCGCCTCGCGCGGACGGCACGGTGGTCAGCAATGGCGGCTCCATCGCCGACACCACACCGACGGTGCAAGGCAGTCTGTCGGCCAACTTGCCAGCGGGGGCGACTGTGGCCATCTACCGTGCCGGCACCACGGCCAGCATCGGGACGGTCACCACGCTGACCACCAACTGGACCTTCGTCGACCCCGGAGTCGGGGTCAACCAGGGTTTGCGCACCTACACCGCACGCGTCGAGAACGGCACCGCCTACGGCAGCGTCAGCAGCAGCTATTCGGTGACGGTGGATACCGTTTTGCCGGCGCTGACGCTGAGCATCACCTTGGGAGAGAGTTATGTAGCGCCCAACACATCGCGCCCTGCAGGCTCGGTTGAGCTGCCGGTGGATTTCACGATACCGGCCAGCAGTCAGACCAACGAACCAAGCCCAGGGCTGAGAGTTCAGTTGTCGGCCCCATTGGGCAGCGGGGAGTCCTTGCTGATCTTGCGCAATGGGCTCCAGGTCTCGCTGCTGGGGGGGCCGACCAACGACTGCGGCATCAACTGCTATCGGGTGCGCGTCGCTTCCGGGTTCTCGATTCCCGACCACAACGGGTCACCCAATCTCAGCAACCCCATTGGCTCGGCAACATTCACCGCGCGCGTACAGGATCAAGCCGGCAATTTTGTGAACTCTGCGGGTTTCAGCATCACCTTCAACTACTTCACCTGCGACATTGCACGCGCCAACGCTACCCGTCAGTCCATCAGTGGCTTAAACCACGTTACGTGGGTCGGAGAGCGTTGCGCCACCTGTCACGCCGCCACCAACTTGGCCGCCGGTTCGACCCCGGCAGGCACGCTGGTGGCGGTGCCGTCCACCACGCCCACCTACTGGTGCCGCCGCCCTTGATGCTGTTTGCCCGGTCAAGGCCGCCAGCAAGCCACAACCAGGGCGAAGGCCGAAGGCGCGGTTTTCGGCTGTCGGTCATATTCAGCGTCAGGCGACTGAAGCGGTGAGTCAACCCTGGCTGCGCAGGCTGGGCCTGTTGGCGCTGTTGCTGCTGGGCCTGATGGCTGCCGTTCAGCTGTGGCGCGCGGGACAGCAGCCCCTGCCAGGCGATGCGCCCGCCAAGGCGCCTTCGGCAGCCAGCGTCGACCTGGCAGCCAGCGCGAGCGCGTCCAGCATCGAATCCATGGTGCAGGCCTTGGCCCAACGCCTGCAGCTCCAGCCCAACGATGCCGCCGGCTGGGCCATGCTGGGCCGCAGCTACCAAGCGATGCAGCGTCACGCCGATGCCGTGGCCGCCTTGCAAAAGAGCCTGGCCCTGCAGCCCCAAGACGCCCAGACCCATGCCGATCTGGCCGATGCGCTGGCCTTTGTCGCGGGTCGGCGTTTCGACGGCGAACCCGAACGCCTGATTCAGCGCGCGCTGCAGCTCGATCCGCGCAATGCCAAAGCGTTGGAACTGGCAGGCACGCTGGCTTTTGACCGCCAAGATTTCAAACAGGCCGCGCTGCGCTGGAAAGAAGCGCTGGCCGTTCTGAACCCACAAAGCCCAACCGCCCTGAACCTGCAAGCTGGCATCACTCAAGCACAGCGCCGCGCCGCTGGGGCCACACCTGATCCAGACCTGGCCGCTGCAAGCCCGCGCATCAGCGGGCGCATCACCTTGGCACCGGCGTTGAAATCGCGGGTCTTGCCCGATGACACTGTGCTCATCTTCGCCCGCCTGGTGGACGGCCCGCGTTTGCCCGTGGCGGTGATCAAACGGCGCGCCGCCGAGCTGCCGCTGGACTTTGTGCTGGACGAGCGCAGCGCCCTGAACCCGTCGCTGCGGCTGTCACCTTCGATGCAGGTGGTGGTGGGCGCGCGCGTCTCGCGAACGGGCCAGACTATACCGCAAAGTGGCGATCTGCAGGGTTTTGCCGAGCCGGTGTCGGTGGGCAGCCACGGGCTGCTGATTGAAGTCAGTGAAACGGTGAAATGACCTGGGGTGTCTGGGCTCGCCTGCTGTGGCCCGCGCCCTGGTCGTTGCTGGGCCTGGTGGCTGGCGCGGCCATGCAGGCCACCGGCGGCGGCGTGCGGCGTCAACCGTGGACGCTGGAATTTCACGGCGGCCTGTTGACCCGCGCGCCTTTGCCACTGGACGCCATCACGCTGGGCCATGTGGTTCTGGGACGCAGCACGCAGCTGCTGAACAGCTTGCGCAGCCACGAACAGGAACATGTGCTCCAGTACGAGCGCTGGGGCCTGTTTTTTGTACCGGCCTACCTGATCGAGAGTGCCTGGCAGTGGCTGCGTGGTCGCCGCGCCTACTTGGACAACCGATTTGAGCGGCAGGCACGCGGGCTTTGAAGGGGTGCTGCCCTTGGTGACAGGGCCGCCATCGCGTCAGAAGGTACTGTCGACCAAAGGCCGCTCCAAGCGCTGCCGGATCAGCCCGGAGCCGGGCCCACCGCGCTCCAGCGCTTTCCCACTTCGCCCTTGCCGTTGACACTTTCCAGGTGCACGCCAAAACCCCACAACCGGGCCACGTGTTTCAGCACCTCTTGCCCGCTGTCGTGCAAGGGCCGGTCGTTGTGCTGGAAGTGACGCAGGGTGAGGCTGCGGTCGCCGCGCAAGTTGACGTTCCAGACCTGGATGTTGGGCTCGCGGCTGCCCAGGTCGTACTGGCGGCTCAGCGACTCGCGCACACGGCGGTAACCGCTGTCGTCGTGGATGGCGCTGACTTCCAGCTCGCTTTGCCGTTCGTCGTCGTGGATGGCAAACAAGCGCAGCTCGCGCATCAGCTTCGGTGACAGGTACTGGCCAATGAAGCTCTCGTCCTTGAAGTTGCGCATGGCGTG
>JAYUPP010000232.1:0-3644 GCA_043760045.1 Betaproteobacteria bacterium | reverse complement strand
CCGACCTTGCGCACTTCGACGATGGACACGCCGTGGGCCGGAATTTCCTTGTCGGCTTCCGCGGCAGGGCGCGGATTTGCCGTCGTGCCGGCGGCGTGCAGGAACTGGTCGGTCAACGCCTCATGATTCATCGCCAACAGGCCACGCTCGGAGCCGGCGATGTCGCGCCCGGTGCCGGCGGCATTGAGGCCGAAGTATTCGATGCCGTCATGGTGGTCGCCGGCACGGTTGTCGTAGTCGGTGTCGGTGCCGTCGTTCAGGAAGGCCGCGGTGCCCGCAGCAATGGGGTCGCCCAAGGCGTAGATGACCTTGGCGGTGTAGCCCGCCGGAACGGTGGCCACGTCGGCGGTGGACTTGGCCACCGCCGTGAAGCCCAGCCGGGTGACGGTGGTGGAAACCGCCGCGTCTTCGTCATCATGGCCACAAGCGGCCAAGCCAAAGCTGCCCAGCACGGCAGTGGCCGCGGTGCCGAAGCCACCGCGCAGCACCGAACGGCGGCTCAAGCGGGCGTCCAGCACCTGCCGAAAGCTCAGGTTGGTGCTGCGGTTGCTGTCCTCTTCAAAGTCAACGGACAGGGGCAAATCGTTCGGGCGGTTCATGTGGGCAAGGCTCCAGTGTTGAAAGGTTCAAGCCCTGAGGCTAGGCAACGTTGATGAAGCTTCTGTGACCGCGCGGCGAGGCAAAGCCAACGACAGGGCTTTAGATCCATAGGGCCATAGAACTGTCATCAAGTGGTCACCGTTGGCGGCGGCGACGGCGGCGCCGCACCACCAGCGCGACCACGGCGCCAGCCATCCACAGCGTGGTGCCTGAATCGGCACGCAGGCCAGAGCCGGAGCCCGAGCAGCCGCCGCCACCGTCTCCACCATCTGCTTGCGGCGGGTCGGAAGGCGGTAACGCAGGCGCAACCGCGGGCGCAACTGCGGGCGGCACCACTGGAGGCACAGCGGGCGCGCTGGCCGCCGCGCCTTGGGCCTGCAGCCGCACTGGCGCGGGGTTGGTGCCGTCGCTGCGCCACTGCAAGGCCGCTTCATAGGCCACGGGCGCGCCGGCACGCCAACGCACCTCGACCGCGCAAGAAGTACCGGGCAGCAACACCGTGCCGCTGGCGCAGCCGCCGTCGCTGCCGAAGGCGCCCGCCGTGGGGCCGGTGAAGGTGTGCACACCCAGCGTGGCTGGCGCCGTACCGGCATTGATCAGGTTGAAGCGGCGCAACGCCACCGCGCCCACGTCGGCCGAACCAAACTCAAGGTCTGTGGTGCCGGTGGACAGCACGGCCACAGGCCCCGCGGTGCCGGTGGCCGCCAGGCCTGTCACGGCGGGGCTGGCGCTGCCCCAGGTCAAGGCGTCCGACTGCACAGCGCCCGGCGACGGCGCCAGCGTTCTGAGTGCGACGCTGCAAGCGGCCCCTGGCGCCAGGACAGCGGGGCAGTTGTGGCGCGCTTCAAAGCGGCCACCCGCCACACGGGGCATCACGCCGGCCAACGGCGCAGCAGACAGGTTGCGCAGCCACACCACATGCTCGGGCGAGACCGTGCCAACGCCCAACGCGCCGAACTCCACGGTTCGGGGCCAGACACGGTGCGTGGGCTCGCTGGCTGCGCGGGCCACCGTGTCCAGGTAAGCGGCCAGATCAGCGATGTCTGCGTCAGACAACGCGCCCTTCAGGTAGCCCATCACGCCAATGGCGTTGAGCGCCTTCAACAAGACCACCGGCTGCCCCGCCGCGCGCAAGAGGTTGTTGCGGTTGCCCGCCGGGTCGGGGCCATGACAGCTGACACACGCCGCCACGCCTGCGGGCAGTTGCAGATAAAGGGCTGCGCCTCGCAAGGGATCCTGAGCGTGTGCGCTGGTCACACCCAACCCAGCCCACATCAGCCCCAGACCACAAAGCCGAGCGCCCACCAACCGAGCACCCATGGACGCCCACTTCAGCGGAATCATCGTTTCTGCTACTCCAAAACTGCAGCAGCATGCGGCGCCTTGAAGTCAGTGGCGTGACAGCCTCAGCGCCCTGCTCAACTCAAGTCACTGGCGCCGGGTTGAACAGCACCAGTGCGTTGTGCAGCTTCCACCGTTCGGCCCAGGTCTTCTGGCGGCCGCTGGCCACGTCCAGCAGCAGGTGAAACAGTTCCCAGCCCACGTCTTCGATGGTGGCCGTGCCGTCGGCGATGGTGCCGGCGTTGATGTCCATCAAGTCGTGCCAACGCCGCGCCAGTTCGCTGCACCACCCGGCAGCAAAGTGCCCGCAGCCAAGCCGCCTTCTTTGCCGACGATGGCGACGTTGTCCAGCGTGTGCATGCGGATCAAGGTGGGTGCGGTCACCATCGTCAAACGGCCCCGCGGGTGTTCACATGCAACGCATACAGCGAATGGCTGGCGGCCATGAACAGCCGGTTGTGCTTGGCGCCGCCGAAGCACACGTTGGCACAGCGCTCGGGCAGCGCGATGTGGGCCAGCGGCCGGCTGTCGCGGTCGTAGACGCGCACGCCGTCCAGCTCATCCAAGTCGGCATCGGCTGCGCCGCTGCTGCCAAAGCCGCACCACACGTTGCCCATCACGTCCACCGCAATGCCGTCATAGGCGCCGGGGCCGTTGGCGTCCACAAAGACGCGCTTGTTGTTCAGCGCCACACCGGTGCTGTGCTTCACCACGTCGTAGGCCCAGATGCAGCGGTGCGGTTGGTGGCGGCTTTCCACCACGTACAGCACCTGTTCGTCGGGGCTGAAGGCCAAGCCGTTGCTGCCTTGCAGGTCGTCGAGCAGACAGCTCAGTTCGCCGGTTTGGCCGTCGATGCGGTACACGCCGTGCGGCAGCTCGGGCGTGGCCGGTTCGCCTTCCCACCAGCCCAGGATGCCAAACGGCGGGTCGGTGAACCAGACGCTGCCATCGCTGGGGCAGACGATGTCGTTGGGTGAATTCAGCCGCTTGCCCTTGTAGCGATCAGCCAGCACGGTGATGCGGCCGTCGTACTCGGTGCGGGTGACGCGGCGTGTGCCGTGTTCGCAAGTCAGCAGCCGGCCTTGGCGGTCGCGTGCCAGGCCGTTGGCGTGCTGGCTGGGCTTGCGGAAGTCGCTGGTGGTGCCGGTGGTTTCGTCCCAGCGCAGGATGCGGTTGTTGGGGATGTCGCTGAAAAGCAGATAGCGCCCGTCGCCAAACCACTGCGGCCCTTCGGCCCAATAAAAGCCGGTGGCCAGTTGTTCCACCGTGCCCGACAACAAACGCAGCGCCAGCGCTTTTTCATCCAGGATGCGAAAGCGCGGTTCGGGCAGGCGGGTTGAAGGTGTGAAGCTCATGGTTTCAGGGTGACCTTTCATCGCCATACGGGCCCATGCCCAAAAAACTGCCGCCCTGCAGTTGGCGCTGCGGGCCAGCGGGCTGTTGCAGGTGCTCGGTTTGCGGCGCAAAGGTCTCCGCGTTGTCCCGCGGCTCAAAGCCCAGGCGCTGCCAGGCCGCAGCCGTGTTCCAGAAGGCGCGCGTGTTGCCCGACATGCCATAAGCCACCAAAAAGCCCACGTCAGCTGCCGTCAGCGCGCAGTGCACCAGGCGCGCCAGGTCGGGCAGGCTGATCCAGGTGGACAGACCGCGCCGGTCGGGGGGTTTGGGGGTGGCGGTGCCAATGCGCAGGCACACACTTTGAATGC
>JAYUPP010000231.1:0-3651 GCA_043760045.1 Betaproteobacteria bacterium | reverse complement strand
CCCGGGCCGCCGTGTTTCAGCAGGGGCAGCGGTGAGCCGTGGCCGGTGGACTCCAGCGCCGACTTTTCCAGCAGGCCCCACACCGGAAAGTTGAAGGCGTTGACGTGCACCGCCACACCACCCCTGGGAACCAGGATGTGCGTGCCGGCAAACCCGCCTTTTTTACCCAACGCCAGGGCCGGGCCTTCGTGGACCAGGTTGCCGGAGGGCAGCTCGTTGCTGCCAATGCTGGCGTAGGCCAACAAGGTTCCGGCGCCACCTTCGATGTCGATCCGGCTGTCGGCCCGCGTGGCGCCCGCGTGGCGCCCGTGTGGCGCCCGTGTGGGCCGACAGGGCGTAAAGCTCTTCCTTGCGGTCCATCAGCGTTTTGGCCAGGGCCTTGAGCCGTTGCGCCCGCGCCTGGAAGTCCAGCGCCATCAGCGCCGGCACCCCACGTCGCCGGCCGTGGTCGACGATCAGCCCGCGGTTGCGGGCTGAGCGGCAGTGATGGGGGTGATGGGCGGTGATTGGCGGAAGCGGTGAGATTCGAACTCACGGAAGAGTTACCCCTTCGGCAGTTTTCAAGACTGCAGCCTTAAACCGCTCGGCCACGCTTCCAACGGGACCGGATTCTAAGGGGCCGGATCAACCGCCCGCTGCGCCCGGCGCCAGCGCCTGTGCACAAGGCACTTGAATCACTTCCCGGCGGCCACCGTCAACCCGCACCGCCGTCAGGCTGCCGCCCCAGACGCAGCCGGTGTCGGTGGCCAGCAACTGGGGTTCGTTGATCAGGCCCAGCGTGCTCCAGTGCCCGAATGCCATCGGTTGGCCGGCGGTCGCGCGGCCTGGCACCGTGAACCAAGGCCAGAAGCCTTCCGGTGCTGCGCCAGCGCCGTCCTTGGTCTTGAAGTCAAGCACGCCCTGGTCGGTGCAAAAGCGCATCCGGGTCAGGGTGTTGATGATGAAGCGGGCCCGCGCGTCACCGGCCAGGTCGGCCGACCAGCGTGCAGGCTCGTTGCCGTACATCTGGTGCATGAAGCGCCCCAGCTCCGCGCTTTGCAGCAGGCCTTGGACCTCCCGCGCCAGCTGCAACACGTCCTGAACAGTCCACTGCGGCACGACACCGGCATGCACACACAGCCAGCCGGCCTCCAGGTGGGCCAAAGGTTGGTGCGCCAACCACGACAGCCAGCGCGGTGCATCGGGTGCCTGAAGCACATCGGCAAAGGTGTCGCCGCGGTGCAGACCGCGCGCACCGTGGGCCACCGCCAGCAGGTGCAGGTCGTGGTTGCCCAGCAGGCACACGGCGGCGTTGCCCAAAGCCACCAGGCGTTGCAGCACGGCCAACGACGCCGGGCCGCGGTTGACCAGGTCGCCCAACACGACCAGCCGGTCGCGTGAGGGTGAAAAGTCCAGGCGCGCCAACAGCCGGCCCAATTCTTCGTCGCAGCCCTGCACGTCACCTATCAGATAGATCATGAGTCGATTCTGCTACGCTCCTGCCCGTTTTCACCGCTCCCGCTGTACATGACCAGCGGCGCACATGGACCTTTCGCTGCTCATTTTTTTGATCCTGCTCAATGGCCTGTTTGCCATGTCCGAAATGGCGCTGACGGCCAGCCGCAAGGCCCGTTTGCAGGTCATGGTTGAAAGTGGGGAAGCTGGGGCGCAGGCCGCGATGGTCCTGCATGACAACCCGACCAAGTTTTTGTCCACGGTGCAGATTGGCATCACCTCGATTGGGGTGCTCAACGGCATCGTCGGTGAAGCGGCCTTTGCAGCCCCTTTTGCGACCTGGCTCAATGGTGCTTTTGGCATGGCGCAACAAACGGCGGCAGTCGGCGCCACGGCTTTGGTCGTGGTGACCATCACCATCTTGACCATCATCTTCGGTGAACTGGTGCCCAAGCGCTTGGGTCAGATGTTTCCTGAGACGCTGGCGCGCTTGGTGGCTCGGCCGATGAACTGGCTGTCCACGGCCACGCGCCCCTTGGTGGCCCTGCTCAGCTTGTGCACCGAAGCCGTGTTGCGGCTGATGGGCATCCGTGGCGGGCCTTCGCGCTCGGTGACCGAAGAAGAGATCGCAGCCAGCCTGGAAGAGGGCGTAGACGCGGGTGTGATCGAGGCCCAGGAGCACCAGATGGTGCGCAATGTGTTTCGGCTGGACGACCGTCAGATCGGCAGCATGATGATCCCGCGCGCCGAAATCGTCTGGCTCGATGAAGAAGAGCCGCTCGACCGTTTGCTGAAAATCGTGGCCGACAGCGGGCACACCCGGTTCCCGGTTTGCCGCGGCTCACTCGATGACGTGCGCGGCGTGCTGGCCGTGGCCAGCCTGTTGCCACCGCTGGCGCGCGGTGAACTGCTCAATTTGGCCTCACACCTGCAACCCGCGGTGTTTGTGCCCGAGACCCTGTCTGGCATGGAACTGCTCGAGCACTTTCGCGCGGCCGGCACCAGCATCGTGTTTGTCGTCGACGAGTACGGTGCTGTGCAAGGGGTGGTGACCGAACGCGACCTGCTGGAGGCCATCACGGGCGAGTTTGGCGCGGCCACCGACGAAGACGCCTGGGCGGTTCGCCGCCCCGACGGCGGCTGGTTGATGGACGGCCTGATCCCGGTGCCGGAGTTCAAGGACCGGCTGGAAATCAAGGAACTCCCTGAGGAAGAGCGCGGCCGGTACAACACGCTGGCTGGCATGATCATGCTTTTGCTCGGCCGGCTGCCGCGCACCGCCGATGCGGTGATGTGGGAGGGCTGGCGCTTCGAGGTCGTCGACCTGGATGGCAAACGAGTCGACAAGGTGCTGGTCACCCGCACCGAAACCCCTGGAGAAGACTCTTGATCAATCAAAACCTGCACAAGAAGCCCGCCGCGCTGGACCTCGTCGAGCACAAGAACCTGAAATTGCAGGTGCCCATCACCGACTGGGGTGTGGCCAAGGACCTCAATGCGCTGTTTGTGGCGGCCACCGAGTTTGCCGACGTCTGCCGCGAATTCCCGATCGTCTTTGTCAAGGCCGGCCAGGAAGCCGATGGCAAGGATGCCATCGCACCGATTGCCGTGTTGGGGCTGACCCAGCAGGAAAACCTCTACGTCAGCGGTGAGCGCTGGCGCGCCCAGTACATGCCGGCGATTCTGCGCATGTATCCGTTCTGCATTGCCCGGGTCGACGATGAGCGCTTTGCCATCTGCGTCGACATGGCCTTCCCGGGCGCCGGCAACGAAAAGGGCCAGCCGGTGTTCGACGCCGAAGGCAAGCCGGCTGAACTGCTGGCGACGATGCAGAAGGAACTGGAAACCTTGGAAGGCGAAATCCAGCGCACGCGCCTGGTCGGCCGGCGCCTGATGGACCTCGGCCTGCTGGTCGACATGCGCTTTGACGTCACGCTGCCGGGCGGCCGCCAGCACACCGTGGACGGCTTTTTGACCATCGACGAAAAGAAGGCCACCGACCTGCCCGACAACGTGGTGGCCGAACTGCACCGCTCGGGCGTGCTGGGCCTGATGCACCTGCACTGGGTGTCGATGGGCAACATGCGCCGCCTGGTGGACTGGCACGTCGAGCGCGGCGCGGCGGCCGCAAACCCTGCCGTGGCTTCAACCTGACGCAGCGCCCGGGCCTGGGCTGGCGCTGGGCGCGGCCTGTGAGCGCAGCGCCTGCAAGACCTG
>JAYUPP010000230.1:0-3660 GCA_043760045.1 Betaproteobacteria bacterium | reverse complement strand
AACTGGTGGGCGAACTGACAATGCGTGGCGTGACGCGTCCGCTGACGCTGAAGGTCCACTCGCTCAAGTGCATCCAGCACCCCATGCTCAAGCGCGACACCTGCGGCGCTGATGCCAGTGGCAGCTTCAACCGGGACGACTTCGGCCTGGGTGCGGGCAAGGACTATGGTTTCAAGATGAACGTCGACCTGCGCATCCAGGTCGAAGCCATCGCGTTGCCTTGACGCCGGGGGCCTGCAGCAAGGCCTCGAACAAAGGCCGCGAACCTGTGATGGGACCAGGTCGGCAGGGTGAATCCGGTGCGGCTTACGATGCCCTGATGCACGTGCCATCCACCCCGCTGAGCTTCGCGTCCCGCGCCGACGACCTGGTGGTGGCGCGGCCCGAAGGCCTGTACTGCCCGCCGGGCGACTTCTACATCGATCCCTGGAAGCGGGTTGACCGCGCCGTCATCACCCATGCGCATTCCGACCACGCCCGCGTGGGCCACCAGCACTACCTGGCCCACACCGACAGCCAAGGCACGCTGCGCGCGCGCCTGGGCCAGGACATCACGCTGCAGACGCTGACCTATGGCGAAAGCATCGTTCACCACGGCGTGAAGGTGTCGTTGCACCCGGCCGGCCACGTGCTGGGCTCGGCGCAGGTGCGGCTGGAACACGGTGGCCGCGTCTGGGTGGCGTCGGGCGACTACAAGACCGAAGCCGATGGCACCTGCGCACCGTTTGAGCCGGTGCGCTGCGACACCTTCATCACCGAATCGACTTTCGGTCTGCCGATCTACCGCTGGCCGACTCAGGCCCAGTTGTTTGCCGACATCAACGCCTGGTGGCGCGCCAACGCAGAGCAGGGCCGTGCGTCGGTGTTGCTGTGCTATTCGTTTGGCAAGGCGCAGCGCATCCTGCATGGCGTGGACGCCAGCATCGGGCCGGTCGTGGTGCACGGCGCGGTCGAGCCCTTGAATGAGGTGTACCGCGCCGCCGGCGTGGCGCTGGCGCCGACGCTGCGGGTCAGCGACCCGGGCTTTGACGCGGCCGCCGTGAAGCGTGCGCTGGTGCTGGCGCCGCCCTCGGCCCACGGCACGCCGTGGATGGGCCGCTTTGGCGACTATTCGGACGCCTTTGCCAGCGGCTGGATGCAGTTGCGCGGTGCGCGGCGCCGGCGCGGTGTCGACCGCGGTTTTGTGATGTCCGACCACGCCGACTGGCCGGGCTTGCAGCAGGCCATCACCGGCACCGGCGCGCAGCGCGTTTTTGTCACCCACGGCAGCGTGGCGGTGATGGTGCGCTGGCTCACCGATGCCGGGCTGGAGGCGCAAGGCTTCAAGACCGAGTACGGCGGCGATGATCAAGAAGACCGAGAGGCCCTGGAGGCCCCAACGCCTCAAGCGGCCCAACAGGCCCCTGCGGCCGAAGAGGCCCCGCCCGCCCCATGAAGCTGTTTGCCGCGCTGTACCGCGAACTCGACGCCACCACCTCCAGCCTGGCCAAGCAGGCCGCGCTGCAGCGTTACCTGCAAAGTGCCAACCCGGCCGACGCGGCCTGGGCGGTCTACTTTCTGGCCGGCGGCAAACCGCGCCAACTGGTGCCGGCCAAGCTGCTGCGGCGTCTGGCGCAAGAGACCGCCGGCCTGCCGGAATGGCTCTTCGACGAGAGCTACGAAGCGGTGGGCGACCTGGCTGAGACCCTTTCGCTGCTGCTGCCCGCGCCCGATCAAACCCACGACATGGGCTTGGGCGATTGGATCGAACGGCACCTGCTGCCGCTGCGTCGCACACCGCCCGAGCAACTGGCCGACGCGCTGCACGCGCAGTGGCGCCGGCTGGCGCTGGACGAGCGGCTGGTCTATTTCAAGCTCATCACCGGCGGCTTTCGTGTCGGCGTGTCGCGATTGCAGGTGACGCAGGCGCTGGCGGCGGCGGGCTCGCTCGACCCCAAGCGCGTGGCGCAGCGCTTGATGGGCTACACCCACATCACCGGGCACCCAACGGCTGCCGACTACAGCGCGTTGATTGCGCCCGAGGCTGCTGCAGAGCTGGAAGCGCAGACCGGCGGGCAGCCCTACCCGTTTTTTTTGGCGCACCCGTTCAACCTGCCGCTGGCGCAGTTTGACGAAGTGCTGGGGCCGCCGGCGCAGTGGCTCGT
Source organism: Betaproteobacteria bacterium (assembly GCA_043760045.1). Lineage (GTDB taxonomy): Bacteria > Pseudomonadota > Gammaproteobacteria > Burkholderiales > Burkholderiaceae_C > Rubrivivax. The sequence continues at coordinate 1,516 of JAYUPP010000230.1, read as the reverse complement.
CGAGTGGAAGTGGGACGGCATCCGTGCCCAGTTGGTCAAGCGCGCCGGCCAGGTGTGGCTGTGGTCGCGCGGCGAAGAACTGGTGACCGACCGTTTTCCTGAACTCGCGCATGTTGGCGAAGCACTGGCCGACGGCACCGTGCTCGACGGTGAAATCGTGGTCTGGCGCGACCGCCGCGCCCAGCCGTTTGCCGACCTGCAAAAGCGCATCGGCCGCAAGACGCTGGGCCCGAAGCTGTTGCGCGACCTGCCGGTGGTGCTGCTGGCCTACGACCTGCTGGAACTTCAGGGGCGTGACCTGCGCGCGCTGGCGCAGTCCGAACGCCGGCCGCTGCTCGACGCGCTGCTGGCCGACGCGCAACACCCGTCGCTGGTCGCCAGCCCGCTGCTGCAGGGCAGCAGCTGGGAAGACCTGGCACGGCAGCGCGAAGCGGCGCGTTCGCTGGGTGTCGAAGGTTTGATGCTGAAGCAGCGCGCGGCGCACTACGGCGTGGGCCGCACCAAGGCGGTGGGTGTGTGGTGGAAGTGGAAGATCGACCCGCTGTCGATCGACGCCGTGCTGATCTACGCGCAGCGCGGCCACGGCCGTCGTGCCAGCCTTTACAGCGACTACACCTTTGCGGTGTGGGACGCACCGCCGCAAGACGAAGGGCGCAAGCTGGTGCCGTTTGCCAAGGCCTATTCGGGCCTGACCGACGCACAGATGGCGCGGGTGGATGCGGTGGTGCGCAAGACCACCGTTGAGAGCTTTGGCCCGGTACGCAGCGTTCAGCCCACGCTGGTGTTTGAGCTGGGCTTCGAAGGCATCGCGCGCAGCCCGCGCCACAAGAGCGGCATTGCGGTGCGCTTTCCGCGCATGCTGCGCTGGCGTGAAGACAAGCCGGTCGAAGAGGCCGACACCTTGCAGACGCTGGCCGAGCTTTTACCGCTGTGAAGCGCGCGCTGGGCGACTGGTTTGCGGCCCGCGGCTGGAAGCCGCTGAAGTTTCAGCGCCAGGTCTGGAAGGCCATGGGCGAGGGCCGCTCGGGCCTGCTGCACGCCACCACCGGTGCCGGCAAGACCTATGCGGTCTGGCTGGGTGCGCTGCAGGCCTTTGCACCCCAGGCGCTGGCCAACAAGCCGCCGCGGTTGACGGTGCTGTGGCTGACCCCGATGCGCGCGCTGGCGGCCGATACCTTGCGCTCGCTGCAAGCACCGCTGGAAGCGTTGCAGCCCGGCTGGAGCACGGGCTCGCGCAGCGGCGACACCGGCTCGGCCGAGCGCACGGCGCAGAACAAACGCCTGCCCACGGTGCTGGTGACCACGCCCGAGAGCCTGTCGTTGTTGTTGGCGCGCGCCGATGCCAGCGAGGTGCTGGGCAGCCTGCGCCTGGTGGTGGTGGACGAATGGCACGAGCTGCTGGGCAACAAGCGTGGTGTGCAGGTGCAGCTGGCGCTGGCCCGGCTGCGGCGCTGGAACGCGGGCCTGTGCGTCTGGGGCATGTCGGCCACGCTGGGCAATCTGCAGGAGGCGATGG
>JAYUPP010000229.1:0-3663 GCA_043760045.1 Betaproteobacteria bacterium | reverse complement strand
GCAGCACCCAGTCGGCGTACTCGCGCACCGCCATCGCACTGATCTTGTTGGTGTCGACAGGAATCGCAATCTGCATGATCTCGCCCATGATCGAACTGACGGGCCCCATACGCGGCACCACCCCTGCGGCGATGCCTTCTTCCATCGAAGACAAACGTTCCGACACCAGCTGGCGCGCGCGGTAGATGTCGGTGCTCCAGTCGAAAGTCACGTACAGGAACGACAGGCCGGCCGACGAGGTGGAGCGCACCGATGCCACGCCGGGCAGGCCGTTCATCGTCGTCTCAAGCGGAAACGTGATGAGCTGCTCCACCTCTTCGGCGGCCATGCCGCCGGCCTCGGTCATGATGGTGACGGTGGGCTTGTTGAGGTCGGGGAACACATCCACCGGCGTGCGTGACAGCGTGAATGCGCCGTAGGCCATCAGCACCACGCTGCCGATGATGACCAGCAGCCGGTTTGCCAGGCTGTTGTCGAGTAGCCACTTGAACATGTCAGCGCACCTGGTTGATTAGGGTGGCGCCGCCTGTGGCCACGCGGTCGCCGGCCTTCAAACCAGAGGTCACCGACACGCTCAACCCGTCCAGCACTTCAGTCGTAACGGTGCGCGGCTCGAAGCGTTCAGGCGCGGTCTTGATCCAGACCACCGTTTGGTTGGCCGGGTTTTTCATCAGCGACGCCACCGGGACTGCGATGCCAGTAATCGTTTGCTTCGTTTGCACAAACACACGCACCGGCTGGCCCACGGCCAGGCCATTGATGGCTGCACCCTGGGCGCGGAAACCCAGCGGCAACGCCTGTTCGCGCAGGCTGCGCGCTGCGCCAATAAATGTGAGCGGCACACGCTGGTCACCCACTGCCACGCTGGCGCTGCCGATGTCGGCCGCCAGCGCGGGATCGAAGGCCAATGCTTCGATGCGCAGGCGGCTGGCGTCGATGATTTCGAACAGCAGCTCACGGGCATCGACCACTTGGCCTGTGACCACATGGGCCGACGCGATCACGCCCGAAAGCGGGGCCAGCAATGGCTCACGCGTAACCAGGCTGCCGCCCACGGCCGCGATGCGCCCCTTCAAGCTCAGCGCTTCGCTCTCGGCGGCTTCGATGTCTTTGCGCGGCACGGTGTCGGCCAGCTCTTTCAGCCGCGCCACACGCCGGTCGGCCAGCGACTGGGCGGCGCGCAATTCAGCCAGCTGCGCCGCCTGGTTCGCGCGTTCGATGGGGGCTGTGGACGACACCACATAGGCCAGCACCTCACCCTTGCGCACCACCTGCCCGGGGCTGGGCAGGCCACGCGGCCCGGGTTCGATGCGTCCGGCGTTCAGCGGTTGCACCTTGCCGCCTGCGTTCGGGTCCATCAGCACCTTGCCGCTCAACTCGACCGAGCGTGGCAGCTCAGCCTGTTCAGTCAGCAGCGTGCGCACACCCAGCTGGCGCTGCGCCGGCTTGGGCAAAAACACGCTGCCATCAGGCTGGCGTTGCGGGCCACTGGCGCCGGGTGCGGTGGCCGCGCCACCGTGGTCGTGGCCCTCTCCGGCATAGGCGGGTGTCAGGGCAAACAGCGCCACAACGATGCTGGCGCAGGCGCGCTGGTGCAAAGAGCAGCGCTTCATGCCACACCCCCAGCACGAACCGGGCGGCGCGACATCAAACGCCGCCCAGTGAACACCAACACGGCTGCTGCGAGCAGGCCCGCCGCTGCCCAGCCAGCGACCCCGTTCCAGGAAAGTGTGTTGACGGGCACCTCGGCGTGTGCCGGCTCGTGCAGGTCAAGTTCAGCCACCAGCAGATCCACTTCCTGGTCGGCGGTGACGGTGGCGGTGATGGCCCATACGCCAGGTTTGGGTGTGTCGTTGAACACCACCTCGTAGCTGTCGTCGCCCTGTGGTTCGGCCTTGAATTTGGTGCCGGCCCATTCCAGTTCAATTTGTGCACCGCGCACGGGTGTGTTGTCCGCATAACGGTCCAGGTACAAACTGAGCTGTTTGCCGTTCAGCACGCCCACTAACTCGAAGGTTTCAGAGACGGCAGCAAAACGGGGCAGCGCGGTGCCTGGGTTTTGCTGGCCCGCGTCACCGTGGTCGTGGCCAGCGCCTGCGGCAGCGGGCGCGCCAGCGCCAAGCAGCACAGCGGCGAGGCCCCATGCAAACAGCGGGTGAATGGTTTTCATGGTTTCATTTCCTGAATGGGTTTGCTGAATTAGTTTGCTGAATTAGTTTGCTGACTGGGTTCGTTAGGTTTTTTGTGTGCTCGATGACTGGGCTTACAGCGGCAGCAGACCCAGGGCCTGGCGCCAGGCCGATACAGCGGCGGCGAGTTCGATGCGCGCGCGCCCGGCTTGCCGTTCTGCGTCTGCGGCCTCGGCCTCGATCCGCAGGCGCGTGGGCAGGTCGGTTTCGCCCAGTCGAAATGATTTTTCGAAAAAACCCCGCGACTCGCGCGCCAATTCGGCGCGTCGGTGGGCGGCGGCCAGCTGGGTGCGCGCTGCTGCGGTGCGGGCGGCAGCAGTTTTTCGTTCAGCGGCCAGGCGTGCCCGCTCCGCAGCCAGCTGTGCCTGCAGTTCCAGCACTTCAGCGCGCGCGGTGGCTTGGCGCGCGTCGTGTCTGGTGCCGGCGCCAAAAGGAATGCGCACACCCACCGTGAAGGTCTGCTGGTAGGTCTCACCGAAGCCGCTGCGGTCGCGGGTGGCCGAAATCGTCAGCTCCGGGTTGGCGCGTAACTGCGTGGCCACGAGGGCGGCAGCACCTTCAGCGACTGCCGCTCGGTCGTTCAACGCCAGCAGCTCGGCGTGGGTTTCGGTGGCGCCGGCGGCCGTCTCGGCGCTGGGCGGTTCGGGTTCGGGTTCGGGCTCGGGTTCAGCGTCTGCGCCCACCGCTTCGCCCGATGTGTTGAGCAGCGGCACGGCGGTCAGCGCCAGCAGCTGCTGCTCGGCCGCAACCAGCGCTGCTTCGGCTTGCGCCGTCGTGGCCTCGGCGGCTGCGACGGCACCATCGGCCTGGTGCTGGTCGGCACGCGCCAGGTCGCCGGCCTGCAGGCGCCGGCCCACGTCGGCGGCAATGCGGTTGACGCTGGCCAGCTGGCCCCGTGCGGCGTCCTGTTCTGCGCGCGACCGCTGCCATGACCACCAGGCGTCGCGCACGGCGGCTGCCACGCGCAACTGGGCTGCGCGGGTGCGGCTTTCCAGCGCGCGGCCTTCAGCGCCAGCCAGTGCCTGGCTGCGCAAACGTTCACCGGGCAGCCACAACGGCACGGCGACACCGACGCCGTATTCGCGGGTGCCCAGATTGCGACTCAGACGATCGGTTTTGGTGGCCAGCTCCAGCGCCGCGGGCTCGGGCGTCCAGGACTGGGCCGCTTGCGCTTGCGCGCGCGCTGCATCCCGCCTTGCCGCCAGGGCCTGCGCCTCGGGCTGGCGCGACCAGGCGGCTTCAAAGGCCTGTCGCAGCGTGGGCTGTCCCAGGTCTTTCGGCGCCCCAGCGGTCTGTGCAAACGTGCCGACCAAACTGCCCGTTAGTGCAGCAGCCAGCGCCGTTTTCAGCGTGTTCGCCAGCTTTACGCGGGCGGCAGTTCGCCACCGCGCAGTTGCGAAAAATCGTCTTCGGTGCATCCGATGCTCCAGTGTTGAGAACAACCACGGAAGATCGGCAAGGGGCGATGCTGGTA
>JAYUPP010000228.1:0-9594 GCA_043760045.1 Betaproteobacteria bacterium | reverse complement strand
CTTTGTCAGCATCTTCATCTGGACGGTGCTGTTCGCCGGCCTCACGGTTGTCTTCAGCACCGCGCTCGGCATGACGCTGGCGGTGCTGCTGGAATGGCAGGCGCTGAGCCACCGCGCGCTGTACCGCACGTTGCTGTTCCTGCCCTACGCGGTGCCGGGTTTCATCAGCATCCTGGTGTTCAAGGGCCTGTTCAATCAGAACTTTGGCGAAATCAACGGCATCCTGCACACGCTGCTGGGCATACGCCCGGCCTGGTTTGCCGACCCGCTGCTTGCAAAGGTGATGATCCTCATCGTCAACACCTGGCTCGGTTACCCCTACATCATGATTCTGTGTTCGGGGCTCATCAAGGCGATACCGGCCGACTTGTATGAAGCCTCGGCCATAGCCGGCGCCAAGCCCTTGACCAACTTCATCAAGATCACGGCGCCGTTGATCGTGAAGCCGCTGACGCCGTTGCTGATCAGCGCCTTTGCCTTCAACTTCAACAACTTCGTGCTGATTTCGTTGTTGACCGACGGCCGGCCCGACTTCCTGAACACCAAGTTGCCGGCCGGCACCACCGACATTCTGGTCAGCTACACCTACCGTATAGCCTTTACTGACAGTGGGCAGAATTTCGGTTTGGCTGCCGCCATCAGCACGCTGATTTTTGTGATGGTGGCGGTGATGGCTTTGGTGCAGTTGAAGATTACGCAACGCAGGCCCGGCTCATGATCGTCACCGGCAAAAGCCAACGCTGGCGCGTCTGGGCCGCACACGCGGGCCTGTGGGTGCTGCTGGCCTTCACGCTGTTCCCGCTGCTGGCGGTGCTCAGCATCAGCCTGCGGCCGGGCAACTTCGCCACCGGCTCTTTGATCCCCAGCACCATCAGTTTTGAGCACTGGCAGCTGGCCCTCGGCATCCCTGTCAAACAACCCGACGGCACGGTGGTGCAGCCACCGTTTCCGGTGCTGTTGTGGTTGTGGAACAGCATCAAGATCGCCACCATCAGCGCATTGCTCATCGTGGCCATCAGCACCACCGCAGCCTATGCATTCGCCCGCCTGCGCTTTGCAAAAAAGCAGTTCATTTTGAACAGCATGTTGCTGCTGCAGATGTTCCCGGTGGCGGTGGCGCTGGTGGCCATCTACGCCATTTTTGAAGGCATCGGCCAAAGCGTGCCGTGGCTGGGCATTGAAACCCACGCCGGCCTCATCGTGGCCTATTTGGGCGGTGTGGCCATGCACATCTGGACCATCAAGGGCTACTTCGAAACCATTCCGCAAGAGATTGAAGAAAACGCCGTGGTTGACGGCGCCACACACTGGCAGGCCTTTCGCCACGTGCTGCTGCCGATGGCGGTGCCTATTCTGATGGTGGTGTTTGTGCTGGCCTTCATCGGCACCATCATTGAATACCCGGTGGCCAGCATTTTGTTGCGCGAAGAACCCAATTTGACGCTGGCCGTGGGCAGCAAGTTTTATCTGTACGAACAGAAGTATTTGTGGGGCGATTTCGCCGCTGCAGCGGTGTTGAGCGGCTTGCCCATCACGCTGGTGTTTCTGCTGGCGCAGAGGTGGATCGTCGCGGGCCTGACGGCCGGTGGCGTGAAGGGGTGACGGGGTGAAGGGGTAACGGGGTGACGGGGTGAAGCAGACATGGGCGCAGACGCGGTTGGACTAACAGCAGTATTGACTGGAGTGTTGATGGCCACTGCCAGCCTGCCGGCCGCAGCCGGTGTGTTTGAAGAGCGTGCGCGCGACTGGCGCAATGGCGCGGTGGTGGTCCAGGTCATCGTGGACCGCTTTGCACCGGCGGCCGACCTCGAGGCCAAACGCGGCTTGTACCCGGCGCCCAAGGTGCTGCGCCGCTGGGACGAAGAACCGTTTGCCAACCCACAAATCGCAGCCGGCACGCAGATCACCAGGCATGAGCTGGACTTCTGGGGCGGCGACCTGCAAAGCCTGCGCAGCCGCCTCGACGACGTTGAAAAACTCGGCGCTGAGGTGCTGTATCTCAACCCCTTCCACCTGGGGTTCACGAATCACAAATACGACGCGCTCGACTTCCAGGCGGTGTCGCCCGAATACGGCAGCCGCAGCGACGTGCAGGCGTTGGCCGCCGACTTGAAGCGCCGGCGCATGAAGCTGGTGCTGGACGGTGTGTTCAGTGGGCATGACGGGAGGCGACGACCCGGCGCAGCGCGGCCCGATGCGCTGGGACCGTGTGGCGGCGGGCCACCCCGAACTGGCGTGGACGCAGCAGCTGATAACGCTGCGCAAAAAACACCGCGCGCTGCGTGTGGGTGAACACCGCAGTGCCACCGCCAGCCAGCTGCTGGCCTTCGAGCGCCACACCGACCGCGCAGCCGACACCGTGCTGGTGCTGGTGAACGCGAGCGGGCAGGTGGTGACCGACAGCGTGCAGTGGCGCAACGGCCTGATGATGGACGGCACGCCGCTCGTGGACCTGCTGCCGCCGCCGGCCGGCAGCGCCCGGCTGACGGTGGGCAGCGGCTTCGTGCGCCTGACAATGCCGCCGCACAGCGTGCGCGTGCTGGCGCCCGACGTCGGCAGCCAGGGCGGGTATTCGGTTTACAAGCGGGTACGCTAGCCGGGTGCCATCAACACCGTTGCCTTCGCCCGCCAAAGCGCACCCTGCAGGGGCTTTCACGGTGGCCGTGGTGTCTGCAACTTTTGTATGGGTGTCCTTGTGGGCCGGTGGTTTGCATGCGCAGCCTGCTGACGGCTTGCTGATCGACCCTGCACGCGCGCAGCATCGTTTTTTGGGCCGCGATGACGTGCAGACCACGCTGCTGCTGCGCAACCGTTTGGCGGTGCAGCAGCACAAGGAAATTCGCGCCGAAGTGCTGGACCAGGCCAGCGGCCGTGTGGTGATGCGTGTGCAGCAGAAACTGAGCCTCTTGCCGGGGCAGGACACGCCGCTGGAACTGACGCTGCCGGCGCGGCCGGGCATCGAGTTGCGTTTGCGCTGGGGCGATGTGTCTGCTGAGAAGTCTGCCGATGGGTCTGTCGATGGGTCTGCCGCTGGGTCTGCCGATAAGTCTGCCGATGTTTCAGCAAATTCGTCTTCCGGTGCAGCCGCCCCCACACCATCCCACTCCAAGCCCGAAGTCACGCTGGTGGTGCCCTATCTCTTGACCCCGCCCGACGCCGAAACACCGGCGCTGCACGGCGCGCGCCTGTTCGGCGCCCACCCGGGCACGCCCTTGCAGCACCGTGTGCCCGCCAGCGGCCGTGCGCCGCTGCGCTTCGAGGCGCCGGGGCTGCCGCCGGGTTTGCTGCTCGACAGCAGCACCGGCATCATCAGCGGCACCGTGCCGGCGGCCGGCCGCCACACCGTGCGCATCACCGTCAGCAACGCCCTGGGCAGCGCCGCGCGCGACTGGACGCTGGTGGCTGGCGATCAACTGGTGCTGACACCCCCGATGGGCTGGGCCAGTTGGCATGCGCATGGTTTGCACGTCAGCGCAAGCCTGGTGCGCGCAGCTGCCCAGGCGCTGCTGGACCAGGGCCTGGCGGCCAAAGGCTGGAATGTTGTGCAGGTGGACGACGGCTGGCAGGCATCACAGCGCGGGGCAGACGGCGCACTGGCCGGCCATGCAGGTTTCCCCGACATGGCGGGGCTGGCCCGGCATCTTCATCAAAGTGGCCTGCAGTTCGGCCTGTATGCGTCGCCCGGGGCCACCAGCTGCGGCCAGTTGCCGGGCACTTGGGGCTTCGAGGCACAAGATGCCGCCACCTGGGCGGCCTGGGGCGTGGACCACATCAAGTACGACCTGTGCAGCGCCACCGAACAACTGCCGGCGCGGCCCACTTTGCAAGACCACCAGCAGCCTTACCGCCTGATGGGGGGTCTGCTGCGCCAGCAGCCGCGCAGCCTGGCGTTCCACCTGCTGCAGTACGGCCAGCACCGGGTGTGGGCCTGGGGCGCCGAGGTCGGCGGCCACAGCTGGCGCATGACGGGCGACATCCAGGACAGCTGGCCCGATCTGCTGGCCACCGGTTTTGCGATGGCGCCTTATGCCGGCTTTGTCGGCCCGGGCCGTTTCAACGACCCCGACACATTGATGGTCGGACTGCTGGGGCCTGCTGGTGACAGCGGTGAGCCCCGGCCCACCCGGCTGACGCCCGACGAGCAATACACCCAGGTCAGCCTGTGGAGCTTGCTGGCCGCGCCGCTGATGTTGGGCAACCACCTGGCGGCGCTGGACGAATTCACGCTGAACCTGCTGGGCAACAGCGAAGTCATCGCCATCAACCAGGACGCGCTGGCGCGCTCGGCCGTGCGTGTGCTGGACCGCAACGGCTGGCAGGTGTGGGTGAAAGAACTGGAAGGCGGCGCCAAGGCCGTGGGCGTGTTCAACATGGGCGCAAGCTTCGGCCGCTTTGAGCTGGAACCCGCGCTCTTCGGGCGCGGCGCGGAACCCTATCAGCCGCGCGACACCTGGCGCCAGCGTGACTTGCCGTTGCGAAATGGAACCACGGTGCTGGCGGTGCCCGCACATGGGGTGGCGCTGTTGACGGTGCGCTGAGGCGGCGTGGGCTGGGCCAGCCTCACCGTCTGCCGCGGCAGGTGACCGGGCCTCCCAGCACCGTGTTCACCTGCCGCATCAACAAATTGACTCCTGGCGTGGCGCTGCGCTGCGGCGCCCTCAGGCCAGCGTATGCAGGCAGGCCGCAACGCCAGCTGCCAGCGCCACCGTGAGCGGCACCGCACACTGCATCAACCCCTGCCAGGGCCGCGGTTTGGCGGCCGGTCTGGCGGCAAGAGGCGCATCACAAACATCACCAGGGGGGCCCAGAAAAAAGTCCTCGGCAAAAGCCTCGCTGCGCCACCCTTCGCGCCCTGCACAAACAGGGGCGGTGGGGGCAACAAACTGAAGCCGGTTTGCAAAGGCGGATGACAGCGGATTTGATGGGCGGGTGGAGTTCATGGCGCAGCAGCAGGGTTGTTGCTGTCGTCAGCATGAGCGCGCCTTGTTTCAACCGGGTTTCATCGCTGCTCGCGCCTGTGTTTCATTTGTTGCGCGGTTTTTTCGCCCGGATGTTTCACCAGGGCCTTGTTGAAACATCCGGGCGTGCCCGCCCCGCATCAGGCGCTGAAACAATTGAAAACTGCCGGTGTGCAAACCGGTAACCGGCAGCCACAGCGCGCCGATATGATGCGGGCCCGCCTGATCTCAGGCTCCGGCAGCGGGCACCCCCATGTCCTTTGTTGACCCCCCGGCAGCGACCCTGCCCACCGTGCTGGTGGTGGACGACGAACCCGAATTGCGCAGCCTGCTCAGCGAGTACCTGTCGCGTTTTGGTTTTGTCGTGCACACGGCGGCCCAGGCGGCGCAGGCACGCGCGCACGTGGCCGAGCAGCTGCCCCGGGTGGCCATCCTCGACATCAACATGCCGGGCGAAAACGGCTTGTCGTTGGCGCGCTGGCTGCGCGAGATTCACCCAGGTGTGTCCATCATCATGCTGACCACCGCCAGCGAAGCCATCGACCGCATCGTCGGCCTGGAGCTGGGCGCTGACGACTATCTGGGCAAGCCTTTTGAGCTGCGTGAACTGCTGGCCCGTGTGCGCGCCGTGCTGCGCCGTGCTGATGCGCAGCCTGCACCCGGCCTGCCCGCCACCTCACCAACCCCAGCCGCTCAGGCGGCCCCGGCGGCACCCTTGCCCGGCGTGGCCGAGCGGGTCGCGTTCGGCGCGCACCTGCTGCACGTGCAGCAACGCAAGCTGCTGGACGCCGAAGGCCGGGAAGTGGAACTGACGGCGGCCGAATTTGACCTCTTGCTGCTCTTTGCGCGCCACCCCAACCGGCCGCTGTCGCGCGACCAGATCATGGCCCAGGCGCACAACCGTGGCTGGGACGTCTTTGACCGCTCCATCGACCTGCGGGTGATGCGGCTGCGGCGCAAGATCGAACGCAATGCCGACAAGCCCGAGCTGCTGAAGACGGTGCGCAATGTCGGTTATGTGTTTGTGCCAGAGCCCGTTGCACAGCCGTCGCAGCCGTCACCGCTGTCGCCGCCCGCAACGCGCGCTTGACGGCCTTGGCGGCGCCACCCGCAGCCACACGCGCCAGCGCTGAAGCCGGCACGCTGCAAGCCGCGCGCCGGCTGGTCTGGCTGCTGGTGGTGCCGGTGCTGGCGCTGCTGGCGGTGTTGTCGCTGTTGCAATACCAGCAGCGCATGGTGGACGCCAAGCGCGACTTGTTGCGTCGCGCGGGCGAACGCGCGCAGGAACTGGACGCGCTGGCGCGCCCCGCCATGCACCATGTGCACGACTTGCTGCGCCTGCTGGTCATTCACTGGGACCAGCCGTCCGACGCCGGCCCGCGTTTGAGCGCTGCCCTGAGCCCGCTGCAGGTGGCCGGCGCCATCGACGGCTACAGCCTGGACAGTGCGCCGCAGGCGCTGCGCAGCCAGTTTGGCCAGGTCTGGTGGGCGCCCCCCGACCGGCGGCCGCCTGAAACCCTGTGGCTGCGGCGCGCGCAGGCTTTTGTTGAACTGGCGCGCGTGGCGCAAGAGCGTGCGCCGGGGTTCGAGTCAGCCTGGTTTGTGGCCGGCGATGTCAACGTGAGCTTCGGCTACCCGTGGGTGTCGAGCCCGCAGATGCTGGCGGCCATGGGGCTGCCCAGCTTGCGTGCGCTGGAACCCTTGCGCGTGGCCGGTGTGCAACGCGCGCAGCGCCGCCGCGCCCGGGGCCTGCCGGCGGCACCGGTCTGGGGCGAGCCTTATGTCAGCCAGATCAACGAAGAGCTGGTGCAGTCGCACGCCGCGCAGGTGTGGCGCGATGGACAGTATCTGGGAGAGGTGAGTGTCGACGTGCAGCTCGACGCCATGCAGCAGCAGGCTCGGCGCTGGCAGGCGCCGGACGGTTGGGTTTGGGTGGCCAGCAATGGCGGCTTTGTGATGGCCGACAGCAGCGCGCCGCTGCCGCCACCGGCTGCGCCGGGGCTGGGCGACACACCGGTGCAGGTTTCGCTGGCCAGCCGTTTGCCTGCCGGCGTGACGGCCGAAGACTTGAAAGCTTTGCTCGGCCGCGCCGGCGCCGACGGCAGCGCTGGTTTGCACGAAGTCGCCGGCTGGGCCCTGGTTGCGGCACAGCGCAGCGGTTCACCCTGGTGGTACGTGGAAGCCACGCCCACGCGGCAACTGCGCCAGGCCGTCGGGTTGACGCTGCTGCCCAACGCCGTGCTGGGTGCTGCGTTGTTGGCCATTTTCGTGGCCGGGCAGTGGCTCATCAGCCGCTGGTTCGTGACGCCGGCGTTGGCCGTGCTGGCTTACATGCGGCAGTTGTCGCTGGACGCATCGGCGCGGCAACCGGTACTGGGGCCGCGCTGGCAGGGCTGGGTCAGCGCCATCACTGAAACCTTTGTCAACCAGCGCCAGTTGCAACAGCGTGAACGCGCCCACGAGGCGTTCAAGTCCGCCATGGTGGACAACGCACCGATGGCCATCGTCACCCAGGACGCGGCCGGCCGCGTGGTCGAATTCAACCCGGCGGCCGAACGCTTGCTGGGCTTGACCCGCGCGCAGGCCGTGGGCCAGGCGCTGCCCGCGCCGCTGCTGGGCGCGCCGGCCGCAGGCGTTTTGCCGGCGGCACCGGCCGCCGGTGAGGTGACGGAATTCACCGGCCAACGCAGCGACGGCAGTACCTTTGAAGCGCAAGTGCAGCGCTTTGCACTGCCGCAGGAAACCGGCAACTTCCAGATCGCTTTCATCACCGACCAGACCGCGCGCCAAGCGGCAGCGCGGCAAATTGAACGCCAGCGCGAAGCGCTGCGGCAGAGCGAAAAACTCAGTGCCATGGGCAGCCTGCTGGCCGGTGTGGCGCATGAACTGAACAACCCCTTGTCGGTGGTCATGGGGCGCGCCAGTTTGCTGGAAGAAAAGCTCGGTGGCGCGGGTTCTTCGGCGGCGCAGCACGCTGACCGCTCGGCACAAGACGACGCCCGCCGGGTGCGCCTGGCGGCTGAACGCTGTGGGCGCATCGTGCGCACCTTCCTGAACCTGGCGCGCCAGCGCCCGCCGCAGCGGCGGGCGGTGCAGTTGGGTGATGTGGTGCATGCCGCCGCCGACTTGCTGGGCTACACCTTGCGCGGGCAGGGCATCGTGGTGGAACTGGCGTTGGCGGCGCCACTGCCCGACGTGCAGGCCGACCCCGACCAGCTGGGCCAGGTGGTGCTCAACCTGATGGTCAACGCGCAGCAGGCGCTGCTCTCGGTTGCATCCGGTTCTGTGGTTGCGCAGTCCGCACCTGCCGCTGCGCCCCCAGTGCCAACACCGCGCATCGTGATCAGCAGCGGCTGGCAGCGTGCGCACGGCGGGCAGCAAGCGCGTGTGTGGCTGCGCGTGGCTGACAACGGGCCGGGTGTGCCTGCTGCCGCGCGCGAACAGATCTTCCAACCCTTTTTCACCACCAAAGCCGACGGCCTGGGCACGGGGCTGGGGCTGAGTGTGTCGCAGGCCATCGTGCGTGAACACGGCGGCAGCCTGGTGCTGGAAAACACCACCGGCGGTGCCTGCTTCATGCTCGGTTTGCCTTTGTCGGGCCATGGCGAAGGTGACCCGGCCGCACCCGCGCTGTCTGCCGCTGAGCTGGCGCCAGCCGCCACCGCCGGCCGTGTGCTGGTGGTCGACGACGAGCCCGAGCTGGCCGACCTGATGCGCGCCATGCTTGAGGGCGCGGGCCTGGAGGTGGCCACCGCCGAGTCGGGTGCGGTGGCGCTGGAGCTGCTGCGCGAAGCGCGATTCGACGCCGTGGTCAGCGACCTGCGCATGCCCGACATGGACGGCCCCACGCTGTGGCGCGCGGTGTGCGCGCAAGAGCCAGCGCTGGGCCAGCGCATGTTGTTTGTCAGTGGCGACACGCTGTCAGACACCGCCCAGCAGTGGCTGCAGGCGCAGCGCCTGCCCAGCCTGGACAAGCCGTTCACCAACGAAGAATTGCTGGCGGCGGTGCGCCTGCTGTTGGCGCGGTGATATCGAAGTCTTTCGTGATGCGGCGCGCTGAGATGCATCACGAAAGTTCGCACCTGCGCTGCAGCGCCGCCATCAAGCCGTCATGAAACCCAGGTTGTGCACGCCGGCATCGAAGTTCGCCAGGTTCGGAAAGATGTCGGCCAGCTGCCCCGCGTTCAAACCGAACCAGGCGCCCAGCGTGGCGCCCAGTTGATCGACCGAGGTGCCGGGCAGCAACGCCCCGTTGGAGAGCTGGTCGGGGCTGCCGTCGAAGTTGTTGTTGTTCGTGTTCTTCACTGCCAGCGTGGGCAAGCGGCCATACAGGTCGCCACCACGCACCGCGCCGCCCATCACGAAATGGTGTGAACCCCAGTCGTGGTCGGTGCCGTCGCCGTTGCGGGTGACGGTGCGGCCAAAGTCGCTGGCGGTGAAGCTGGTGACGTTGTTGCGCGCGCCGATGGCACCCAGTGTGGTGTCGAAGTAGCGCATCGCATGCGACAGCTTGGCACCGGGGCTGAGAGGCTGAGAGTCTTTCGTTCATGCCCGCTTTGCAGGCCAAAACGCACCCACTCGTCGTTGCAAATGCTCGCCATAGCCGGGCTATGGCTGTGCTTTGCGCCTGGATTGG
>JAYUPP010000227.1:0-9606 GCA_043760045.1 Betaproteobacteria bacterium | reverse complement strand
GGCAAAGCATCCTGATCATCGACAAATACCTGCAGCGCCTGATCACACTGGCCGACCGCCACCTGATTCTGGAAAAAGGTGTGGTGGTGTGGGCAGGCGGCTCTGCAGCGCTGCAGGCCGACCGCTCGTTGTGGCAACGTTACCTGGGTGTGTAGCGGCAGCGGCGCTGCTGCCACCGCTGCCACCGCTGCCACCGCTGCCACCGCTGCATTGGCTGCATTAGCTGCATTAGCTGCATTAGCTGCATTAGCGCCCCCCCTTGGCTGAAGCTCAGTACAGGAAAATCGGGTTGATGATGGCCTGCACCGCACCGGTCACGCGTGAAGGCCCCAGCGTGAACAGGCCCTCATACACACCATCGGCCACCGCCTGGTCGCTGACCACGTTTTCAAGAATGAAGATGCCGTGTTGCGCCAGCAAGATTTGGTGCACGTGGAACACCTTGCTCGGAACTTCAAAGGGTAAAACTTCCAGGCCCCAGGTGTCGGCCCCCACCATCGAAACGCCCAGTGACGCCAGGTAGTGCGCGCCGTCGATGCCCAGGCCCGGTTCCACGCTGCCGTAGCGTTTGTCGTCCTTGCCGATCAGCTGCGTCCAGCCCGTGCGGAAGATGACGACATCGCCTTTGCCGATGCTCATGTTGCCCTGGCGGGCCAGCGCCGCTTCAATTTCTTTGCGGTTGAAGGCCGTGCCTTCGGGCACCGGGTTTTTGCCGGTCAGGCCCACCATGTCCAGAATCACGCCCCGGGTGGCAATGGGGGGCACGGTTTCGATGCCGTACTTCTGCAGGCCGCCAGCGGTGACGAATTCAGCGCCCTTGCGGCAGTTGTAATAAGTGCCGTCAATGCCGATGTGGCCCAGGCCGTCGAGCTGGCTGCCGATGCCCACCCAGCCCATGATGATGTCGTCGTTGTAATTGGTTTTGGTTTCGCCCAGTGAGCGGCCATATTCCTGGCCCGGCGTCAGCACCGTGACCGAGAAAGTGCGCGGTGCGAAGGCTGGTGTTTTGCTGTTGGTCTCGATTCCCATGCGCATCGCCTTGCCGCGTTTGATCAGCCGCGCAGCCGCCAGCGTGTTGGCGCTGGTGATGTTGTTCAGCGCCCCGGCCTGGTCTTCGGCGCCCCACTTCGAGCGGTGACAACTTTCGTAGGCCTGGGCCCATGCGGTCGGCGCGGACGCGGCCAGCGCAAGGGTGAATACAGCGGCAAAACATCTCCTGGCATTCATGTTGATGGCTCCATTTTTCGTTTGACTGATGAACACGGGCCCGGTGGCGGGAACTGCACGCCCCTGCCGCCGGACCAGCGGTGCAGGCGCGGGTTTGAACGGGTTCAGCCGCTGCTACTGCCGCTGTGGGTGCCGCTGTGGGTGCCGTCTGCCGTGCGCACCACGGCGTTGGCGCCCCGGTCGATCACATACTGGCGGTTGAACAGCGCCGCACCGTGGTGCACGTCTGACTGTGAAATCAGCACCGCCTGCTGGCTGCCCTGCAAAGCGTGTATCACTTCGGTCAGGCGCTGCGCCAAGGCCGGCGCCACGCCCTCAAAGGGTTCGTCCAGCAGCAGCAGCCGTGTGCCCACCACCAGCGCACGCGCCAGCGCCACCAGCTTTTGCTGGCCACCCGACAGCAGCAGCGCGCGCCGGTCTTTCATCTGCTCCACCTCGGGCAACAAGCGGTAAGCCAGCGCCAGGCGCTCGGCTTTGTCAAGCCGCCCGCCGCTCACCCACAGCGGCAGCGAGATGTTTTCTTCCACCGTCAGCGCCGGCACCAGGCCACGGTCTTCGGGCATGTAGCCGATGCCCAGCCGCGCCCGCGCGTGGCGCGGCAGCGCCGCCAGCGGCTGGCCGTCAAACATGATGCTGCCGCCAGCAGCCGGCAGGTGGCCCATCACGGCACGCATGAAGCTGGTTTTGCCGGCGCCGTTGCGGCCCACCAGGCTGACCATTTCACCTTCGTCCACCTGCAGCGACATGTCGCGCAGCGCCGGCATGGCCTGGATGGTGGCCGCCAGATTCGACACCATGAGCAAATTGCTCATCGCGCAGAGCCCGTCACATAACGTTTTACGTCAGCGTCAGCCAGCACCGCCTGAGGCGTGCCGTCGGCGATCACGCGGCCGCTGTAGAAGGCCAGCACACGCTGCGAAAATTCAGCCACGATGTCCATGTCGTGTTCGATGAACACGACGGTGGCAGCTTCGCCCGCCAAGGCTTCCATCACACGGTGCATGGCGGGGAATTTTTCGTCGGCACTGACACCCGAGGTGGGCTCGTCCAGCAGCAGCAGCCGCGGCTTGCGCGCCAGTGCCAAAGCGATGTCCAGCACTTTGCGCACGCCGCCAGCGAGTTCAGCCACCGGGCGCTGCGCGTCACCCTGCAGGCCAAAACGCTGCAGCAGTTCCTGTGCGCGCTGGCGCGGCGCCGCCGCGCCGGCAGAGCGCCACAGCGAAGGCGCTTGCCCCACACCGGCGGCAGCCACGAGCAGGTTGTCAAACACGCTCAGTTCAAGGAACAGCTGCGGAATCTGGAACGAACGGCAGATGCCCAGGCGCGCAATCTGTGGGTGGCCGAGCGCGGTGATGTCATGCCCGGCCAGTTCGATCTGCCCGCTGTCAGGCTTCAGATAACCGGTGACCATGTTGACGAAGGTGGTCTTGCCGGCGCCGTTGCTGCCGATGACCGAAAGGCGCTGGCCGGCCGGCACATCGATGTTCAGTGCGTCGGCTGCCACCACCGCACCAAAGCGCTTGTTCAGCGCGCGGGCGCGCAGCAGCGGTGTTTGTGCAGCGGCTGGCAAACTCACCGGGGCTTGCCTTTGGAAGTCCAGAGCGAACCTATGCCGTCGGGCCGAAACACGATCACCAGCAGCAAAAAACTGCCCAGCGCCAGCTGCCAGGTGTTGGGGAAATACAGGTTGGAAAAGGAACGCACAATTTCCAGCAGCAATGAAGCCACAAACACCGCCAGCACGCTGGTGTGGCCGGCCAGCACAGCCACAAACACAAATTCACCCGAGGTGGTCCAGTTGGTGAAGTTGGGTTCCACATGGCCCAGCACCAGCGCTGTGATGGCGCCGCCCAAACCCCCCAGCACACTGCAGATGACAAAGCTGGTGGCAAGTGAACGCCGCGCCGAAGCGCCCAGGTATTCCACCCGCAGCGGGTTGCTGCGCGCGGCCTGCGCCACCAGCCCGGCTGCTGAACGGTTGTAAACAGTGACCGCCAGCGCCGCCGCGCCACCCAGCACAACGGTCAGCGAAAAGAGCCAGAAGTCGCTGCGGCCGCTGGGCAAGGCGGCGCCCCACAAGGTAGGTTTGGCAACCGTGATGCCGTCGCTGCCCCCAAACGCGCCCGACTTGGACAGCAGCCCAAACAGCACCATCGACAACGCCAGCGTCAACATCGCAAAAAAGATGCCCCGGTAGCGCGCCAGCAGCGGCGCCAACAAAACAGCAATGAGGCCCGCTGCCACGGTGCCCAGTGCGATGCGCAGCAAAGCATCGCTAACGCCAATAGTTTGTGGCGTCATCGCGGCCACATAAGCACCGATGGCGAAAAACATGCCCTGCCCGAAGCTGGCGCCGCCACCCCGCATCAACACAAAAATGCCGAGCACCGCCAGGCCGTTGGATGTCGCCATGGTGGCCAGAAACAGCAGCCACTTGGGCGCCACGGCACCGGCAGCCACGAGCGCCAAAACGGCACCCCCGGTGACCAGCAGCATCACCAGCAATGGGTGGCGGTTCGACAGTCCGTTCATCAGATCAACCGTGCCTTGATGCTCTGGAACAAACCTTCGGGGCGCACGATCAGCACCGCAGCCATCACCAGGTAAATGCTGAACAGTTCGATCTGCGGCATCAGGTGCACCGATGCCGACCGGGCCAGGCCCACCACCAGCGCACCGATGGCGGCGCCTTCAATGCTGCCCAGGCCACCGATGATGATGACGGCGAAGCTGACCACGATGACGCTGACACTCAGCCCCGGCTGCACCGAAATCATCGGCGCTGTGAAAGCACCGCCCAGCGCGCCCAGAAACACGCCCACCGTGAAAGCCACCGCATACACGCGCCGAACATCCACGCCCATGCTGGCGCTGATTTCGGGGTTGTGGATGACGGCCAGCACGATCTTGCCGCCGGTGGTGCGGTTCAGGCCAAACCAGGTGGCCAGGCCACACACCACCGCCAGCGCCACCAGCAGCAGGTCATACCCGCCCACCTTCATGCCGCCCGGCAGCACCAGGTTGCCGAACAACTGATAAGGCCCGGGCAGGAAATACGGATTCACGCCCCAGATCAGTTTGGTGATGTCTTCCAGCATCAAAAACAGCGCGTAGGTGACCAGCAGCAACAGCACCTCGTCGCGCCCGTAAAAGCGAGCCAGCAGGCCGCGTTCCAGCAGCGGGCCCACCACCACCGCCACGGCCGCAGCGGCGAACAACATTGCCACCAGCGAAAAGCCCGGCGCCAGTCCCAGCGAGACCACCAGCGCCACCGCGCTGGCCGCCGCATAGGCGCCCAGCGCATACACACTGCCGTGGGCGATGTTCAGGATCTTGAGCACGCCAAACACCAGCGTCAGGCCGAGGGAGACGATGAACAGCCACGACGCGTAGGTGATGGCGTCAACGAGGATGGTGACGGCTTGCAAGATGCCTAACGCCTTATCTGGATGTCATGATGCGAGGTGCTGATGCGAGGTGCTGATGCGGCGGCGGCGCCGCCAAGCGCCAGCACGCTCGTTCAGTCGCACACCGCACCCGGCATGCCGGCCTTGATCCAGTCCAGGCTTTTGACGTTGGCCGGCGGGTTCACACATTCGGCCTTGAAGGTCATGATGTCGGTGGCCAGCACACGCTTGCTGGCGGCGTCAAAACGCGTGCGTCCGATGGCTGTGCCCTGAATGGCCTGCTGGCCGCCGCCCAGCGCCATGCGGATGGTGCCGGCGGGTGAATCCCAGCTGGAGCCGCGCAGCGCATCGGCCATTTCTTCGGCGCTGGGTTTCTTGCCGCCGTTTTTAGTCATCGCACGTTCCACCGCCAGCTTCACACCCAGGAAGGACTGCGTGATGCGGTAGCCGGCTTGCACCGGCTGGGTGCCGTGCATCTTTTGGTATTCGGCCTGGAACCAGTCGTTCAGCGGGCTCTTGGCTGACAAGATGCCGTAGGCGCCGCGAGCACCCAGCACCGTGCCGTTAGGCACCTTGTCCAGCAAGCCCGGCAGCACGTGGTCGCCGGCGCTCAGCACCAGCGTGGTTTCCTTGAACAGGTCGCGTGCGCCCGCTTGCAGGATGAAGGCCTGCAGGTCGCCGCCCCACAGGCTGGAATAGGTCAGCGACGCGGGTTTGCCAGCCAGCGCAGAAACTTCGGTGCCGTATTGGCCGGCGCCGAATTTGGGCAGCAGGTCAACGCCCGGTTTGGCAGCGGGCAGCTGGTGCGCCATGGCGGCGAGAAAGTCGGCACGCGAGTCTTGCCCCCAGGCGTAGTCCTGGTTGATGAGGTTGAAGCTGTCGGCCTTGATGCCCTTGGCTTTCAAATAACGCGCCAATGACACGTTGTCCATGGCAGCGTGGGCAGCGGTGCGAAACACGTATTTGGGGCTCGCGTCTTCAAAGATGCGCGGTGTGCCGCAGTCCATCAGCACCAGGAATTTCTTCAGCTCTTCGGCCGCGGGCGCCACCGCCAGGCAGTCGCCAGAACCGATATAGCCGATGATGGCGTCGACCTCTTCACGCTGGTAGAGGTTGCGCATTTCCTGCAGTTGTTTGGCCGCGCCGCCGGCTTCGTCCACCAGCACCATCTCAATTTTCAGGCCGCCAAAACCCACCTTGTTGAAAGGCGCGGGCGCTGCGCCTTTGTTGAACTGGTCCACCATCAGCTTGGCGCCATTGGCCGCCGGCACGCCGAAACTTTCAGCCGCCGGGCCCGACAGAAACGTGACCACGCCCAGTTTGAACGTGGCCTGGGCCTGTGCGGCGCCGCCGGCCAAAGTGGCCAGCGTGCTGAGGGCGGCCAGCACGAACGGGTGGCTAAAAAAATGGACATAACGCTTGCAGTTCATGGGCAGGGCTCCTTCAAAAGGGGGTTAACAAAGTTGTGGCCGGGACGCGGCTTGCGCGCCCTGGACCCGGCTGGAATTCAGCTGCGCCAGCAAGTGCGTGCTGGCGTGTTGGCAGTGGTGTTCCACCAGGCGCGCCGCCGCTGCGGGTGTGGCGGTGGCGATAGCCGCAGCGATGGCCTGGTGTTCGTCCCAGACGGCCACGCGTTGGCTGGACGACTGCAACACCGCACCCATCATGCGGTGCAGGTGGCGCCAGTTCTGGCCGGCGATCTGGCCGATCAGCGGGTTGCCCGACGCGTCGTAGATGGCCTGATGAAAAGCCATATCGGCTTCGATCATCAACTGCACATTTTTGCCACGCGCGGTCTGGCGCCCACGCCGGATGAGCGCCGGGTCGATCTGCGCCCGGCGCTGCGTGGCCAGCCGCGCCGCCAGGGCGTCGAGTGCCCCGCGCACCTGGTAGATCTGGTGCATCAACACCGCATCCAGCGGCGCCACCTGCACACCACGGCCCGGCGCCGCCTGCAGCAGGCCGTCGCTTTTGAGCTGGCGCATGGCCTGCAATACCGGCTGGCGAGACACCGCGAGCTGCGCCGCCACTTCTTCCTGCGTGATGCGCTGGCCCGGCAGCAGCATGCCGCCGCTGATGGCCTGCAGCAGCGAGCGGTAGACACGTTCGACCAGGTCGGGCAGCGTGCTCAGTTTGTCCAGCGCAGCGGGTGCGGGCGGCGGGCCGGGCGCGACCGGCGCACGTGTGCCCGACGGGCGAGGGAGCGGTGTGCGGGGCATCTGGGGCGCTGCGGCAGCGGTGACGAAACCGGTGGTTAAGGCGGTAGTTAAGGCGGTAGTTAAGGCGGTGGTTAAGGCGGTCGTGAAGGCGGGGATGAAGGCGGGGATAAAAGCAAGGCATGTTGTACTCTGTATGCAGAATACACAGACAACACTGCCGGAGGATCCCATGCAATCCCTGATGCGCCGCCAAACTCTGGGTGATGTGCTGCACCGCAGCGCTGCCCGCACACCGAACAAGCTGGCCGTGTTGTGCGGCGACGTGAGCTGGACGTATGCGCAGTTTGATGCGCTGTGCAGCCGCCTGGCAGCCGGCCTGGCGCAGCAGCAGCACATTGGCAAGGGCGACTGCGTGGCCGTGCTGGCGCGCAACTCCCATGCATTTGCTGCCATGCGTTTTGCGCTGGCGCGGCTGGGCGCCGTGCTGGTGCCCATCAATTTCATGCTGAAGGCCGATGAAGTGGCTTTCATCCTGCGCCACGCCGGCGCCAAACTGCTGGCCACCGACACTGAATGGGCGCCATTGGCGCGCGCTGCGGTGCAGCTGCACACAGCCGTGGAAGGGCTGTTGTGGCTGCCGGGCGAAGAGGCCACGCCGCCCGCACGGGGCATGGCCGATTTCAATGCGCTGGCCGCGTGCTCACTGTCGCTGCCAGACGTGCCCCTGAGCGGCAGCGACCTGGCACAAATCGTCTACACCAGCGGCACTGAAAGTTTGCCCAAAGGCGCCATGCTCACGCACGAAGCGGTGCTGTGGCAATACGTCAGCTGCGTGGTGGACGCCGGCATCGCGCATGACGACCTGATGCTGCACGCGCTGCCGCTGTATCACTGCGCGCAGCTGGACGTGTTTTTCGGCCCCGCCGTGTATGTGGGCGCCACCAACGTCATCACCGCCAAGCCCGTGCCCGAGCGGCTGCTGGCGCTGATAGCGCAGCACCGCATCAGCTCATTTTTTGCGCCGCCCACGGTGTGGATTTCGCTGCTGCGCTGTGAGCTGTTTGACAGTACCGACCTGACGAGCCTGTGCAAGGGCTATTACGGCGCTTCCATCATGCCCGTTGCGGTGTTGCTGGAAATGGCGCGCCGCTTGCCCAAGGTGCGCTTGTGGAACCTGTACGGCCAGACCGAAATTGCGCCGCTGGCCACCATGCTGGGCCCTGAAGACCAGCTGCGCAAACCCGGCTCTTGCGGCCGCGCGGTGTTGAATGTGCAAACGCGTGTGGTGAATGAGCAAATGCGCGACGTGGCCCCCGGCGAAGTGGGCGAAATCGTGCACCGGTCGCCGCATCTGATGCTGGGTTACTTCCACGACGACGAGCGCACCGCTGCGGCTTTTGAAGGCGACTGGTTCCATTCCGGCGACCTGGCGACCATCGACGCCGAAGGCTACATCACGGTCGTGGACCGCAAAAAAGACATGATCAAAACCGGTGGCGAAAACGTCGCCAGCCGCGAAGTTGAAGAAACCATCTACCGCCTGCCGCAGGTGTCGGAAGTGGCGGTAATCGGCGTGCCGCACCCGCACTGGGTTGAAGCGGTGGTGGCGGTGGTGGTGGTGAAAGACGGTGCCACGCTGCAAGAAAGCGAACTGCTGGCCCACTGCACCGCCAGCATGGCGTCGTTCAAGGCGCCCAAGCGCGCGGTGTTTGTGCACAGCCTGCCCAAGAACCCAAGTGGCAAATTGCTGAAACGCGATTTGCGCCAGCTGCATGCCGGGCTGTTTGCGTCCACTGCAACCTGACGGCCGCTGACGGACGGTGTCGACGCTTCCGCGCCGGCCCGCCTTTGGCAACAATCGGCGGCACCTTCCTCAAGGCCCACGCACCATGAACACCATCATTCCCATCCAGCTTGCACTGGACTCGCCCAACAAACACTGGGGCGACGCACCCACCAGCCGCGCCCCCGGCTGGGTCTACACCGACCCAGCGCTTTACCAGCAAGAACTGGAGCGGCTGTTCTACCGCAACCACTGGTGTTATGTCGGCCTGGAATGTGAAGTGCCCGAGGCCGGCGACTTCAAGCGCACGGTGGTGGGCGAGCGCAGCGTGATCATGGTGCGCGGCGAAGCTGGAAGTGACGGTGGAAACAGCGGCAATGCTGGCGGCGACATTCACGTCGTTGAAAACCGCTGCGCCCACCGGGGTGTGGCCTTTTGCCGCGAACGCCACGGCCGCGTGAAGGAATTTGTCTGCCCTTATCACCAGTGGAACTACAACCTGAAGGGTGAACTGGTGGGCCTGCCGTTCAGGCGCGGCGTGAAACAGGACGGGCGCGTCAACGGCGGCATGCCGCCTGATTTCAAGCTCTCGGACCACGGCCTGACGCGGCTGAAAGTGGCCCGCCGGGGCGGCGCGGTTTTCGCCAGCTTCGACCACGACGTTGAATCGTTTGAAGACTTCCTGGGCCCCGAAGTGCTGCACTACTTCGACCGCCTGTTCAGCGGCCGGCAGCTGAAGCTGCTGGGCTACAACCGCCAGCGCATACCGGCCAACTGGAAGCTGATGCAGGAAAACATCAAAGACCCGTATCACCCCGGTTTGCTGCACACCTGGTTTGTTACGTTTGGCCTCTGGCGCGCTGATCAAAAGAGCCAGATGGTGATGGACCAACACCACCGCCACGCCTGCATGGTGAGCACCCGTAACGACGGCGTGGCCGCGAATCTGGCCACCGTGACGCAGGGCGTCACCAGCTTCAAGGCCGGCATGCAACTGCACGACGACCGCGTGCTCGATGTGGTGCCCGAA
>JAYUPP010000226.1:0-3690 GCA_043760045.1 Betaproteobacteria bacterium | reverse complement strand
TGCGGCCGTTGCTCAGGATGCTGGCCGTCATCGGCTGCAAAAAACGCACGCGCCGCACACCCCCGTCGCCGCCCCGCCACCGGCCCGCGCCGCCGCTGTTTTTGCGGATGGCATAACTTTCCAGAAGCACGGGGAAGCGGAACTCCAGCACTTCGGGGTCGGTGAGGCGGGAATTGGTCATGTGGGTCTGCACGACGCTGGTGCCGTTGAAGCCACTCACCACTGCGCCGGCCGCATTGGTGATGGCACCCGCGCCGCTGCCGCCCGAGATGGTTTCGTAGTACTGATATTGCGCGTTGCCAAAGGTGAAGTTGTTCATCGTGCACTGGCCGGCCGCCATCACGCCCAGTGCGCCGTACAGCGCGTTCGTGATGCAGGTGCTGGTTTCCACGTTGCCGGCCACCACGGCAGCGGGTGCGCGCGGGTTCAGCATGCAGCCCTCGGGCACGATGACGTGCAGCGGTTTCAAGCAGCCGGCGTTGAGCGGAATGTCGTCGTCCACCAACGTGCGAAACACATACAACACCGCAGCCATGGTCACGGCTTTGGGCGCGTTGAAGTTGTTGGGCAGCTGCGCGCTGGTGCCAGTGAAGTCGATGGTCGCTTCGCGTGCTGCGGCATGCACCGTCACTTTCACGCTGATCTGCGCGCCGTTGTCCAGCGGCAGCGTGTAGGCGCCGTCTTTCAGCGCGGTGATGACGCGCTTCACGCTTTCTTCAGCGTTGTCTTGCACATGGCCCATGTAGGCGTCCACCGTGATGCGGCCAAACTGCGCCACCATGGCCGCGAGTTCATCGACACCCTTCTGGTTGGCCGCAATTTGTGCGCGCAGGTCGGCAATCGTCTGCTGCGGGTTGCGCGCCGGGTAAGGGCCGCTTTGCAGCAGCGCCGTGAATTCGGCTTCGCGCATGACCCCGCCGCGCACGAGCAGGAAGTTGTCGAGCAGCACACCCTCTTCGCCGATGGTGGTGGAAAACGGCGGCATCGATCCGGGTGTGCTGCCGCCAATGTCGGCATGGTGGCCACGCGACGCGACGTAAAACGAAGGCGTGGCGTCGGTCGTCAGCAAGTACACCGGGGTCACCACCGTCACATCGGGCAAATGCGTGCCGCCGTGATAGGGGTCGTTCAGCACATACACGTCGCCGGGCAGCATTTGCGGGTTGCGCGCAATCACGGTCTTGATGCTTTCGCTCATGCTGCCCAGGTGCACCGGCATGTGCGGTGCGTTGGCGATCAGCTCACCCGCAGCGCTGAACAGCGCGCAGGAAAAGTCCAGCCGCTCTTTGATGTTCACGCTGTGGGCCGTGTTCTGCAGCCGCAGGCCCATCTGTTCAGCGATGTTCATGAACAGGTTGTTGAAAACTTCCAGCATCACCGGGTCGGCGTCGGTGCCCACGGCGTGCTGGTTTTCGCGCCGCACCACACGCGCCAGTTCGAGGGCGCCCGCGTGTGTCAACACGGCCCGCCAGCCGGGTTCGACCACGGTGGTGGCGTTTCGCTCGGCCACGATGGCCGGGCCGTTGATGGTGGCGCCCGCGCGCAGGCCCTCACGCACAAACAGGCCGGCCTGCAACCAGGTGCTGCAGTGCATGCGCACGCGCGCATCGGGGTCGGGAACGTAAGGCGTGGGCGCGGCTGCATTGGCGTGGTTGTGATGGCGCTCTCCGGCAGCCACCGCTTCCACCGACACCGCTTCAATCACCAGCGCCCTGCCCTGCATCAGGAAAGCAAAGCGCTGCTGGTAGGCCGCCTCAAAGGCCTGCTGTATGCCACCCAGCGTGGTGCAGGGCACCAGCAAGGCCGTGTCGGTGCCCTGGTAGCGCACATGCACCTGACGCCGCAGTTGCACGGCACTGCGCGCCACACCCTGGCTCGCCACTTCGTCGCCGGCGGCTGCGCCCAGCTGCGCCAGGCGCTCTTCAGCCGCAGCCAGGCCAGCGGCGTGCAGCGGCTGCTCGATGCTGGCTTCGCGCATCGCGGTCTGGTCGGCCAGGCCCATGCCATAGGCGCTGAGCACCCCTGCCAGCGGGTGCACAAAAACACGACTCATGCCCAGCGCGTCGGCCACCGCACAGGCGTGCTGGCCACCGGCGCCGCCAAAACATTGCAGCGTGTATTGCGTGACGTCATATCCGCGCGCCACGCTGATGCGCTTGATGGCGTTGGCCATGTTCTGCACGGCTATTTGCAAGAACCCTTCAGCCAGGCCCTCGACGGTGGTGCTGCGGCCGGTGGCTGCCTGCACTTGCGTGGCCAGGGCGGCAAACTGCAGCGCCACCGCGTCACGGTCCAACGCTTCATCGGCCTGGCGACCGAACACCTTCGGAAAATACGACGGCTGTAGCTTGCCCAGCAGCACATTGGCGTCGGTGGTGGCCAACGGGCCGCCACGCCGGTAGCTGGCCGGGCCGGGGATGGCGCCAGCGCTTTCAGGCCCCACCCGCAGCCGCGCGCCGTCAAAGGCCAACACGCTGCCGCCACCGGCGGCCACGGTGTGGATGCTCATCATCGGCGCGCGCATGCGCACGCCGGCCACCTGGGTTTCAAAAGCGCGCTCGAATTCACCCGCCGCACCACCCGTGAAATGGCTGACGTCGGTGCTGGTGCCACCCATGTCAAAGCCGATCAGCTTGGGGTGGCCGGCCGCCACCGCCGTGCGCACCATGCCGACGATGCCGCCGGCGGGGCCCGACAAGATGGCGTCTTTGCCCTGGAAGTGGTGCGCCTCGGTCAAGCCACCGCTGCTTTGCATGAAGAAGAGGCGCACGCCGGGCATCTGCGCCGCCACCTGGTCAACATAACGCCGCAGAATAGGTGACAGATAAGCGTCCACCACGGTGGTGTCGCCGCGCGACACCAGCTTCATCAGCGGGCTCACTTCGTGGCTGGCGCTGACCTGCGTGAAGCCCAGTTCACGCGCCATGCGTGCTGCCGCCTGTTCATGCGCGGTGGTGCGGTAACCGTGCATGAACACGATGGCCACCGCGCGTATGCCGGCATCGAATGCGGCCCACAAGCGTTCACGCAAATGCGCTTCATCCAGCGGCTGCAGCACCTGGCCTTGTGCACCCACCCGTTCCTGCGCTTCAACCACCCGTTCATACAACATTTCAGGCAACACGATGTGGCGGTCAAACAGGCGCGGCCGCGCCTGGTAGGCGATGCGCAGCGCGTCTTTGAAACCCCGGGTGGTGACGAGCAGCGTGCGGTCGCCCTTGCGTTCCAGCAGCGCGTTGGTGGCCACCGTGGTGCCCATCTTCACGCAGGCCACCAGCGCCGCTGTGATGGCCGCCCCCGGCTGCAGGCCGGCGTGCGCGGCCAGCAGGCGGCGCATGCCTTCCACCGCCGCGTCGGCATACTGTTCGGGGCTTTCGCTCAACAGCTTCAGCGTATGCAGCTCGCCGCCGGGCGCACGGCCCACGATGTCGGTGAAGGTGCCACCACGGTCGATCCAGAACTGCCAGCGGGATTCAACAAAGGTGCTCATGTCCAGGTGCCTGGTGCCGGATGTGGGGCCATTGTTGCGCGAAGGTGCAAACTCTCGCAGCCAGCTGAGCAAGCTGCCTTTTCCGCGATCACCCCAACGACGCCTTCAAGCCTACCCAAGGCAGCGCCGACATGATCTCGAAGCCAGAAGCCCATGGCGCTTGCAGCCGAGCTGCAATTGCAACCCCATGTCAACTTAGC
>JAYUPP010000225.1:0-9664 GCA_043760045.1 Betaproteobacteria bacterium | reverse complement strand
CGAGAGGCGCGTCAAAACGTGCCCAATCCAGGCGCAAAGCACAGCCATAGCCCGGCTATGGCGAGCATTTGCAACGACGAGTGGGTGCGTTTTGGCGTACAAAGCGGGCATGAACGAAAGACTCTCAGCCTCTCAGGCCGTACACAAACGAGCCCTCCACCTGCGCTTCAATCTGCTGCGGGTTGACGGCGTAACCGGGGTCGGTGGCGGCCACGATGCGGTGGACGGTGAGCGCACCTTCGCGGCTGACGCTGACCTCGGCGCAAGCCGCCACATAACTGCCAAAACCGTGGGTCTGGCACAGGCCACGGAACACTTTCTGGCCCTTCACATCGGGCGCCGGTGCGCCCCAGCCGGCGCGTTTGGCGGCGGCTTCCAGCAGCGCCAGCTGCTTGGGGTGGTTGCGCATCAGGCCTGCAGCTTCGGCAGCGGCGGCCCGTGCGGCTTCGCCGTTTTGGGTGGGCGGCCTGACGCGCCATGTGTGATGACACCGCCGGCCGCGCTGCATTCGGCCGCTGGCACTTTCCATTCGTCCTGCGGTGGTGCCCAGAAATTCGCGGCGGCTGAGTGCTTTGTTGAAGGTGGTTTGCATGTCAGACGCTCTGCACCACGTGCACGATGTCGAGGCCGGCCGACTTGATTTCGCCCGCCGCTTGTTTGATGGCGGCACGCACACGGTTGTAGGTGCCACAGCGGCAGATGTTGGTGATGGCGGCGTCGATGTCGGCGTCGGTGGGCCGGGGTTTGTCTTTCAGCAGCGCAGCGGCGGCCATCAACATGCCACTTTGGCAATAACCGCACTGCGGCACGTCGTTCGCCACCCAGGCTTTTTGCAGCGCATGTTGACCGTTGGGAGACAGGCCTTCGATGGTGGTGATTTTTTGCGCGGGCTGCACCGCCGACACCGGCAGCACACAGCTGCGCACCGGCGCGCCGTCGATGTGCACGGTGCAAGAGCCGCACTGCGCAATGCCGCAGCCGTATTTGGTGCCGGTGAGGCCCAGCTGTTCACGGATGACCCACAGCAGCGGGGTGTCGGCTTCGGCGTTGTGCTCGCGTACCTGGCCATTGACGTTGAGACTGGGCATGCTGGTGTACTCCTGGCTGGCGTGGCGCCGCGTTCCATGCCTGTAGAAAACGGCGTTGTTGGCCCCTTACTCTAGCGCCCACCCCAGGCGACGCAAGACGGTCAAGCCCATGGGCGAAACCATGGAATCCAGCGCTCAGGCCCCGCGCCGAGGTGGCAGCGTGTGCAGCACCGGCAGCGCCGCCGCAGCCCACGCCGGCTGCGGCAGGCCGAGCAACAGCGCGGCGCCGCAAGCACCCATGGCAGCGCTGGTTTGAATGCCGTAGCCGCCCTGCGCGGCGAGCCAGAAAAAGCCTTCGGCTTCAGCGCCGGGGCTGCGCTCGTAGCCGGCCACCAGGTTGCCGTCGGCGACAAAACTGCGCAGTCCCGCCCAGGTGCGGCGCGGCCTGCGGATGCAGAGCGTGGTGGCCGCTGCTATGCGCGCGATGCCGGTGGCGATGTCCAGCTCTTCGGGCAGCACGTCGTGCGCGTGCACGGGGTCGGCATTGGCGGGTGAACCCAGCAGCAGGCCGGCTTCGGGCTTGAAGTAAAAACTTTCATCGACGCTGGCCACGCAGGGCCAGCGCGCCATGGCTGCGGCATCCGCCGGGCCTGCGGCGGCTGGCCCTTCAAACACAAATGCCGAACGGCGACAGGGTTGCAGCCCGATAGTGCGCACGCCCGCGCGCACCGCCAGTTCATCGGCCCAGGCGCCAGCGGCATTCACCACGCGGCGCGCCTGCACCGGCCCGGCGCTGGTTTGCAGCAGCCAGCCAGCACCGGCCGTTGCAGAGGCTTGGCGCTGCAGGCGGTGCACTTCGGCGTTGCAGCGCAGCTGCGCACCTGCAGCGCGCGCCGCGCGCAGGTAGGCCTGGTGCAGGGTGTGCACGTCCAGGTCGGCGGCTGCAGGGTCGAGCACGGCGGCGCAGCAGGCCTGTGGCAGCAGCACCGGCACCAGCGCACGCGCGGCGGCGCCGGTCAGCCAGCGTGCCGGGCAGCCGTCTTGCAGCAGTTCTTGGTAAAGCTGCTGCAAATCAGCAATCTGGGCTTGACTGGCGATATAGAGCGCGCCGCGCGGTGACAGCAGCGGCGTGCTGCAAAAGCCTGCCGGCGGCTGTTCCAGAAACGGCCGGCTGGCGCGTGTCAGGGCGCGCACCTGCGGCGTGCCATAACTTTCCATGAACATGGCCGCGCTGCGCCCGCTGCTGTGCAGGCCGGGCTGGCTTTCGCGTTCCAGCAGCAACACGGTGGTGTGCGGCGCGGCAAAACAGGCCAGCGCCGCGCCGGCAATGCCGGCGCCGACGACGGCCACGTCAACGGTGGTGAGCGGAAGGTCCATGGGGGAGATGGCAGAGAGAGCTAACGGTTAACTTTAGTGCAATACCGCCACACCGGCACGCGCAGATGTTTCAGGTGGCAGCGTGCAACAGCACATACAGGCCCTGCAGCGGCAGCCCTTCGTGCAGGCGCAGCGGCGCGCGCTGCACCGTGCCCACCCGCAGGCCGGCTTCTGCCGCCAACTTCAGCAGGTAGCGCTGCCCATGGGCATAACGCAAACTGCTGCGCAATTCAAAAGGCACCGTGTCGGCTGCTTCTTCCACCGTGTATGCAAACACGCCGCCGGGCAGCAGCACACGCCGCACGGCGCTGAACAGGGCTTGCAGGTCGCCCAGATAAATCAGCACGTCGGCGGCCCGCAGCAGGGCATCACGTTCGGGTGTGTTTTGCAGGTGCTGCACCCCTTCGGCCTGGTGCACCCGGCGGTAAACATGCAGACTGCGCGCACGCTGCAGCATCGCGCCCGACAGGTCCACACCATCCACACCTTGGCCATGTTTGTGCAGCAGGGCAGCACAAAGGCCGGTGCCGCAGCCCAGGTCCAGCGCGGGGCCATTCGCCTTCGGCGGGTGGGCGGCCAGCAGTTCGGCCGGGCGCTGCGGCGCCTGGTAGTTGAGGTTTTGCACCAGGTGGTGGTCGAAGTCAGCGGCGTAGCCGTCAAAGAGCTGCTGCACGTAATGCTCGGGCGGCCTGGCAGGTGAGGCACGCGACGCCGGCCGCTGCGGCCGGCGTCGCCGGCGTCGCCAGTGCCGCCAGTGCCGCCAGTGCCGCCAGAAACCAGCGGTTCAACCCGGGGTCGTCGCCCAGCGCCAGCGCTTGTTCAAAGGCGGCTTGTGCTGCCGCCATTTGCCCTTGATCTTTCAGCCATTTGCCCTTGATCTTTCAGCCACTGGCCGAACAAGCTGCAGGCCGGGCCCAGCGCGGGGTCGGCCTGCAGCGCGCGCTGGTAGGCCGGGCCGGCTTCGACATGGCGACCCAGACATTGCAAGGTGCGGACGCGTTCCAGCCAGTTGGGAGCATGGCTGTCGGCACGCGCCAACAACTCGTCGAGCAGCAGCAAGGCTTGGGCGTGACGGCCGAGCGCATGCAACGCTTGTGCGCGGTGCCATGCGGTAGCCGCTTCAGCGGGGTCGGCGCTGTCCAGTGCCTGTAACGCTTCGGCCGGGCGCGCGAGGCGCAGCAAGGCGTCGGCGCGGTGGCCCCAGGCGTCGTTGCGGGTGGGGTCTTGCAACAGGGCTTCGTCCAGCGCCAGCAGCGCGTCAGAAGCGCGGTGCAGGCGCAGCCGCGCAGCGCCCAACGCCACCCAGGGCGACGCCCGGCCGGGCATCAGCTGCAGGCAGGCCAGCAGGTGGTTTTCGGCCGCTTGCGGCTGGCCCGGTTGCAGCGCCTGCAGCGCTTGATCAAACAGCGCGTGGGCCTGATTGAAAGCGGTGTCGGTCATGGGGCCCCCACCGGCACCGCCAGCAGGTTTTGCTGCAGCAGTTCCACCAGCATGGCGCTGGCCTGGTCGAGCAGCGGGCCGCGTGGGCGCTGCGCCGATGTGGCCAGCCACAGACTGGCGGCCAGTTTCTTTTGCCCCACGCCCAGGCTACCCAGGCCACCCAGGCTGATGGGCTGCGCGCGGTAAGTCGCTGCGCGCCCGGTGGCATAAACGGCATTCAGGCTCAGCACCGCGTGCAGCGCGTGGCGCTGCACGAGGTCCAGTATGGCCGGCAGGCTTTCGATTTCCAGCGCCACTTTGGGCTTGTGGCCGGCTTCGGCCAGCGCTGTTTCAACACGCATGCGTATGGCGTGCGGCCGGCTGGGAATGACCAGTTCACGCGCCGCCAGTTGCGCCAGCGTGATGGCCGGCCCGAGCAGGCGCGCATGCTTGGCGCTGGTGTGGGTGGCCTTGGTGGTGGCCTGGTTAGTGGCCTGGTTAGTGGCCTGGTTGGCGGCATCACCGGTGCCGGGCCGCGCCGACACCAGGTACAGCGGCTCTTGCAACACCGGCAGCAGGTTGATGGCCGCGGACGGGCTGGCGTTGTAGACCACGGCGCAGTCGATGCGGCCCTGCACCAGCCAGTCCAGCGTGTAGGTGGAAAGCCCTTCCACGACACTGAGCGTGGCGCGCGGGAAACGCTGGCGAAAACGATCGACCAGCGGCGCCGTCTGGCTGCGGCTGATGCTGGGCGGCAGGCCGATGCTGATGAGGCCGGTGGCGGCGCCGCGCTGGTCTTCCAGGTCGAGCCGCGCCCGTTCCACCTGCTGCAGGATGCCCCGGCCATGGGCCAGCAGCCGTGTGCCCGCAGGGGTGAGCGTGACGCCGCGGCCGTTGCGTTCAAACAGGTTTTGCCGCAAATCCACTTCCAGCGCGCGCACCTGGCGGCTCAGCGCCGGCTGCGCCACTTGCAGCACCGTGGCCGCGCGCGTGAAACTGCCCAGTTCGGCCACCTGCACAAAGGTCTGGATTTGTTTGAAGTCCACGCCGCCATGGTATGCCCGGACGGCATATCAGATAGTTGGGAAATACACTTGATGCATGGCGGCGGCTGCTGAAGAATGCCGGCATGGCCCACACACCGTCGGTTTCGATGCCTGCCCCCGTGACTGCCCCCGACACCGGCATCAGCATCAGCGGCATTTCGTCGATGGCCACGCGCCAGCTGCTGGCCGATCTGGCGGCGCAGTTTGAACAGCACAGCGGCCACCGCGTGGCGCTGCAAGCGGTGGGCGGTGTGGACGCGGCCAGGCGCGTGCAGGCCGGTGAGGTTTTTGACGTCGTGCTGCTGGCGGCCGACGCTATCGACAAGCTGATGGCCACCGGGCATGTGCAGCGCGGCAGCCGGGTCGACATCGTGAAGTCACCGGTTGCCACCGCCGTACAAGCCGCCAACTTGCGGCCCGGTTTTGTGCCCGACATCAGCAGCGAAGCGGCGCTGAAAGCCACCGTGCTGGCGGCGCGCAGCATCAGCTTCTCCACCGGGCCCAGCGGCGTTTATCTGACGCAGTTGTTTGAACGCTGGGGCATCAGCAAAACGGTTGCGCCGCGCATGGTGCAGGCGCCACCGGGTGTGCCGGTGGGCACGCTGGTGGCCCGGGGTGAGGTGGAACTGGGCTTCCAGCAACTGAGCGAGCTGATGCACCTGCCGGGCATCACCGTGCTGGGCGTGCTGCCGGGCAGCACAGGCTTCATCACCACCTTTTCAGCCGCACTCGGCCAGGGCCTGCAGCCGGGCACGGCGCAGCACCGGGCGGTGGCCGACATGCTGGCCTTCTTCTGTTCAAGCCAGGCCACCGAAACCAAACGCCGCCACGGCATGGACACGGCTTGACCCTTTTTTTTGATGGCTGGCAACAGCAGGAGCACCCCCCAATGATCATCGACTGCCACGGCCACTACACCACCGCCCCGAAGGCGCTGGAAACCTGGCGCAACGCACAAATAGCCGGCATCAAAGACGCGGCGCTGATGCCCCGGGTTGCGGACCTGAAAATCAGCGACGACGAGTTGCGTGAAAGCATTGAGGCCAACCAGCTGCGGCTGATGAAAGAGCGCGGCAGCGACCTCACCATCTTCAGCCCCCGCGCCAGCTTCATGGCGCACCACATCGGCGACTTCAATGTGTCGGCCCGTTGGGCGGCCATCTGCAACGAGCTGTGTTACCGCGTCAGCCAGTTGTTCCCTGAGCATTTCATACCGGCGGCCATGCTGCCGCAAAGCCCGGGTGTGGACCCCGCAACATGCATACCCGAACTCACGAAGTGTGTGGAGCAATACGGCAACGTCGGCATCAACCTGAACCCCGACCCCAGCGGCGGCCACTGGACCAGCCCGCCGCTGACCGACCGCAGCTGGTACCCCATCTACGAAAAAATGGTGGAGTACGACATCCCCGCGATGATCCACGTCAGCAGCAGCTGCAACGCGTGTTTTCACGCCACCGGCGCGCACTACATCAATGCCGACACAACCGCCTTCATGCAGTGTTTGCAGGGTGATTTGTTCAAAGACTTCCCCACCCTGCGTTTTGTCATTCCGCACGGCGGTGGCGCGGTGCCCTACCACTGGGGGCGTTATCGCGGCCTGGCGCAAGAACTGAAAAAACCGCTGCTGCAAGACCACTTGATGAAGAACATTTTTTTCGACACTTGCGTCTACCACCAGCCGGGCATCGACCTGCTGACAAAGGTGATACCTGTAGCCAACATCCTGTTCGCCAGCGAAATGATTGGTGCCGTGCGCGGCATCGACCCCGAAACCGGGTATTACTTCGACGACACCAAACGCTACATCGAGGCCAGCACCATCGTGGTGGGCAGCGACCGCCACAAGATCTATGAAGGCAACGCACGCCGTGTCTACCCGCGGCTGGACGCCGCACTCAAGAAGAAGGGAATCTGATCATGTTTGAGCTGGGCATCGTCAAACGCAACATCATTCGCGCCGACAGCGCCGCTGCCGACCAACTGGGCCGTTATGGTGCTTCCACCGTGCACGAAGCACAGGGCCGCGTGGGCCTGATGCGCAGCTACATGCGCCCCATCTACAGCGGCGCGCGCATCTCGGGCACCGCCGTCACGGTGCTGATGCACCCGGGCGACAACTGGATGCTGCATGTGGTGGCCGAACAAATTCAACCCGGTGACATCGTCGTCGCCGCGCTCACATCCGAAAACACCGACGGCTTTTTCGGCGACCTGCTGGCCACCAGCTTCATGGCACGCGGCGCACGCGGCCTGGTCATCGACGCCGGCTGCCGCGACGTGAAAGACCTTACCGAGATGGGTTTTCCGGTGTGGAGCCGCGCCATCAGCAGCCAAGGCACGATCAAGGCCACGCTGGGCTCGGTGAACGTTCCGGTGGTGTGCGCAGGTGCCTATGTGATGCCCGGCGACGTGATGGTGGCCGACGACGACGGCGTGGTGGTGGTGCCGGCAGCCACTGCGGGCGCCACGCTCGAAGCGGCCAGCAAACGCGAGGCGCTGGAAGCCGATAAACGCGCCAAGCTGGCCCGCGGCGTGCTGGGCCTGGACATGTACAACATGCGTGAGCCACTGGCCAAGGCGGGGCTGCGCTACATCGACTGAAGCAACTCACAACAAGCAACCAGCAACCAGAAACACCATGGCTTTTGACAAAACACCCGGCTGGCTGGACTGGTACCCCCGCCCCGGCAAACCGCGTTTCCAGCTGCCTGCCGGCAGCGTGGACGCGCACTGCCACGTCTTCGGCCCGGGTGACACCTTTCCCTTCGCGCCGGAACGCAAATACACACCCTGCGACGCATCAGCGGCACAACTGTTTGCGCTGCGCAGCCACCTGGGCTTCGCGCGCAACGTCATCGTGCAGGCCACCTGCCACGGCGCCGACAACAGCGCGATGGTGGACGCCTGCCAGCGCAGCGGCGGCAAGGCACGCGGTGTGGCCACCGTCAAACGCAGCATCACTGACGACGAACTGCAGGCACTGCACGCGGCTGGCGTGCGCGGCGTGCGCTTCAACTTCGTCAAGCGCCTGGTGGACTTCACGCCCAAAGACGAACTGCTGGAAATTGCCGCGCGTGTAACGGCGTTGGGCTGGCACATCGTGATCTATTTCGAAGCCGTGGACCTGCCCGAGCTGCGGCACTTTTTCACCGCCGTTCACAACGACGTCGGCGCCACCATAGTGGTTGACCACATGGGGCGGCCCGATGTGAGCCAGCCTGTTGACGGGCCAGAGTTCGATCTGTTCATGCGCTTCATGCACCAACACAGCCGGGTCTACAGCAAGGTCAGCTGTCCAGAACGTTTGTCGGTGAGCGGCCCGCGTGCGCTGAACGGCGAGCCGGTGGCTGACACCGATGGGGTGCCGTATGTGGACGTTATTCCATTCGCGCGCCGCATCGTCGAAACCTTCTCCAGCCGCGTGCTGTGGGGCACCGACTGGCCGCACCCCAACCTGAAATACCACATGCCTGACGACGGCCTGCTGGTGGACTTCATTCCGCACATTGCGGTGACAGCCGAACTGCAGCACCAGCTGCTGGTGGCCAACCCGATGCGCCTGTACTGGCCCGCTGAAATTTGAATGGCTCCCTCTTCCTTCAAGGGAGAGGGGGCAAAACCAAAAACCAAGGTGACAGTGTGAACTTGAAACCAACCTACAGGGCCATCTTGGCCAGCGCGGCGGCCGCGCTGCGGGCCGCCTGCACCAGCGGCCCGCAGATCACCGAACCGGCCCGCCTGACGGCAGCGCTGGATGCACTGGGTGGCGGCCCGGTGACCGGCGCGCTGGCGCAGGGTTTTGCCGTCATCAGTGCAGACGCCGGCCACACCGGGCGCCAGCACCCGCGTTTTGGTGCCGAAGCGCAGGCGCGCGCCGACTGTGGCTACCAGGCCGTGGCCACGCTCACGCCGATGGCCAAGGCGCTGCTCAGCGCCGCCTGCGGCAAGGCCCCCGAGCGTTCCTACATCGGCGGCTGTTCCAAGGGCAGGCGCCATGCGCTGGTGGCTGCAGCCCGCCACGGTGCGCAGTTCGACGGTTATTGGGTGGGTGCACCCGGTTACCGCCTGCCCTACGCCGCGCTGGCGCAGCTGTGGGCCGCGCCGCAGTGGCAGGCCTTGGCGACACCTGG
The DNA here is from genome assembly GCA_043760045.1 of Betaproteobacteria bacterium. Lineage (GTDB taxonomy): Bacteria > Pseudomonadota > Gammaproteobacteria > Burkholderiales > Burkholderiaceae_C > Rubrivivax. The sequence goes on along the minus strand of JAYUPP010000225.1, from coordinate 661 downwards.
CGCCACCCTGGCGCACCCATTCAACGCGGCGGCACGCACAGCCGACCTGAACACCGCGCTGACCGCTGCCGAACGCCTGACGGTGGCGCGCGCCATGCTGGAACGCTGCGACGCGCTGGACGGCGCGCGCGACGGCATCGTGGCCCACACCGCCGCCTGCCAGGCAGCTTTCAACGCGGAACGCGATGTCGCCACCTGCGGCGCTGAACGCAACGGCCAGTGCCTGAGCGCCGCGCAGCAGCGGCTGAACCGCGCGCAGGGTGGCAAGGCAGCAGACTTTGCCCGTTACTTCCCCGTGCCCGGCATGGCGCACTGCACCGGTGGCCCTGCCACCGACCAGTTTGATGCGCTGGCGCCGCTGGTGCGCTGGGTGGAACAGGGCGAAGCCCCTGCCAACCTGGCCGCACGCGCACGCGCACGCGGCGCAGGCGCTGCCGGTGGCGCGAATGCCGAACTGCCAGCAGATTGGGCACCCAGCCGCAGCCGCGCGCAGTGCCCCTGGCCCCAGGTTTCGCGCAACAACGGCAGCGGTTCGTTGGACGACGCCGCCAGCTTCAGTTGTGCTCAGAGGTTGAGAGTTTTTCGAGCGTGCCCGAGAGGCGCGTCAAAACGTGCCCAATCCAGGCGCAAAGCACAGCCATAGCCCGGCTATGGCGAGCAT
>JAYUPP010000224.1:0-9672 GCA_043760045.1 Betaproteobacteria bacterium | reverse complement strand
CGCGCGGTGATGCCCATCTCGTGCGCCAGCCGCCGAATGGTTGCCGCCGGGATGCCGGTGATGCCGCTGGCCCAGTCAGCCGTGTAGGGCTTCACCCGTTCTTCCAGCAGTTGAAAAGCCGGCACCGCTGCGGTGCCCTTTTGTGGACCGTCGGGCATTTGAAAACGGCCCAGCAATGCGGGGTCGGCGCCCTCGGTGTGGTCGGCCACAGGTTGTTTCGAAAGGCGGTCCCACCAGTAAAAATTGTGCGGTCGCAGCGGGTTCACCACGTCGCCTTCGGTGTTGCGCAGCATCAGGCCGAAGTCGTCGCTGGCTGCGTCCTGGTTCACCAGCTGGCCGGCGTTGGTGTAGCGGGCCAGGAAGTCGCGGTCGTACAAACCTAACGCGATGATTTCATGCACCAGCGCCAGCAGCAGCGCGCCGTCGGTGCCTACTCTGATGGGTATCCATTCATCGGCGATGGCCGCATAACCGGTGCGTATCGGGTTGATGGCGATAAAGCGGCCACCTGCGCGCTTGAACTTGGACAGCGCCATTTTCATCGGGTTGCTGTGGTGGTCTTCAGCGGTGCCGATCATCACAAACAACTTGGCGCGTTCCAGATCAGGGCCGCCGAATTCCCAGAACGAACCGCCTATGGTGTAAATCATGCCGGCGGCCATGTTCACTGAACAAAACCCGCCGTGCGCCGCGTAGTTCGGGGTGCCGAACTGGCGTGCAAACAGGCCCGTCAACGCCTGCATCTGGTCGCGGCCGGTGAACAGCGCAAACTTTTTCGGGTCGGTGCTGCGCAGGTGGCGCAAGCGGTCTTCCAGCATTTGGAAGGCTTCACTCCATTCGATGGCCTCAAACTGGTTGTCGCCGCGCAGGCTGCCGGCTTTGCGTTTCAACGGCTGCGTCAGCCGCGCCGGTGAATACTGTTTCATGATGCCCGCGCTGCCTTTGGCGCAGATGACACCCTGGTTCAGCGGGTGCTCGGGGTTGCCGTCGATGTAGCGCACTTCGCCGTCCCGCAGGTGCACGCGGATGCCGCAGCGGCAGGCGCACATGTAGCAGGTGGTGCACTTCACTTCGGTGCTGGCACGCGGCGGCGGTGACGCGGTGGGGTCGTGCAGCGGTTTGGACGGCATGGGCGGGGTGGCTTGGCGAGACCGGTCATTCAGCGTGGCCCATGTTATGCGGCTGGACAGCGTGCAGCGCCGCCACCGCCGGCCGAGCAACGGGCAGCAGGGCTCTGGGCCACGCACCGTTTGACCCCACCGTTGATCCCGGCTACCGTCTAAACCATGCCTAAGGATGGTCGCGCTCCGGGCCGGATGTGATTTCCCCCAACAGCGTTTCAGGAGACCGTGCACATGGCCAACTACAGTCAGATGGGCGAATACAGGCCCCTGTTTTGCGTTTCCAAACACCCCCAATGCAAGGTTGGCACCGATGCCATCTGTGTGCCCTGCCAAGACCAGCACCAGAACAACATCCGCAACCTGCTGGCGGCACAAGGCTCGTTGATCGGCAAGTTCCACCAGCTGAAGTTCAACGACGCCACGGCCAACCGCAAAACCATCAGTTCCAGCATCGGGCTGCGTACCCTGGGCGGTGGTTACTGCGCCGGTGTGGCGCTGGACTGGGTGCGCCGCGTGCTGCTGAGTGCAGAGAACCGCGACGCGGCCTATCTGAACTACAACTTCGAGGGCATCGTCGATGGCAAAGAAAGCAACCTCGCCGGCCACACGCGCCAGGATGCCAAGGCCCGGGGCACCCAAACGTTGAACCGCATGGCCAAGGTCTATGCCGTGGAGCCCGACAACCGCTGGTTGCGCAACAGAACCACGCAAGAGACCACGCTCGACCCCGGTTTGTGGGACAAGAACATGCAGGCCATTGAAAGCAGCCGGGGCCCGGGCAAAAAAAAGCCTTTCACCAGCATCACGCTGGTGGCCAGCGACAGAACCGCCTATGAAGGTGCAGACCAGTGGCGGGCCGCCTTGCTGGGCGGCAACACGGGGGGTGGGGTGATCCCGGCGGGCCATGCAGCACGCCTGGATTTCAGCCCCAGCAACGGCCAGGCGGCGGGACATGCGGTGGCCGTTTGGCGGCGGCGCGAAAACCAGACACAAACCGACAGCTTCTATCTTTTCGACCCGAGCCTGGGCGTTTTTTCATTCGCGGCCGGGGGGCTGGACAGCGCCTTGTCCGTGCTGTTTGCGTATCAGAACGGCGATGTTCCGTTCAACGACGACAGCGTGTCGCCCGAGGGTGCGGTGGTGGCCTACTACGTGTTCAAACCCGCCACCGGGGCGACCGAGTCGGGGCAGCAGCAGGTGCAACTGCCCAGCACCGGCCAGGCCAAACAGCCCGCAGTTCAGCCCGTGGTTCAGCCGATGGTGCAGCCGCTTGCGCAGCCATCCACGCAACCCACGCCACAACCCAAGCCACAACCGTCGCCGCAACCCACGCCGCAGCCGTCCACCCAGCCCCGCCCCCAGGTGACACAACAGTCGGCGCCGCAGCAGACGCCCAGCCTGTATGGCGGCCAGGCGCAGCAGGGCCTGATGACGCCTGGCAACTCACGCCCGTCGCCACAGACGGTTCAGTTGCCCAGCCAGCCCAAGCCTGTGTTGGCGCAGCCTACCCCCACCGGGCATCAGAGGCAGGACTTCACGAACTGGCTGACCGACCAGTTTGTGGACAAATACAACGGCACAGCGGGCGGCTGGGTCCAGCTTTCAGAGCCCCAGGCCGAGCAGGTGCGAACCGCGCTGCGCAGCCAGATCAAGGGCTTGGACAAAGAGCGGGTGGTGCAGGACCGTGTCGTCAAAGGCCGGCTTGTGGGGCCAGGCCGGCAGCCTTACGCGATTCTGAAATCGCACTTGGACGAGGTCGTCAAAAAGACGACCTAACCCGCGTCTGGTGGCGTCTGGTTTGCCGCGCTGGCCTGCATCGCATCGCCTTCGGCCCGCACGCGCCGACTCAGCCAGTCCAGTTGTTCGCGCAGCCGCACCACCTGGCCCACGATGGTCAGACAGGGCGACTGCAGCTTCGCCGCTGCAGCCGCTTCAGCCACCGTGGCCAGCGTGGCGCACACCACACGCTGTTCGGGCAGTGTGCCTTTGCTGACCACCGCCACGGGCCAGGTGGGCGGCAGGCCGTGCGCCATCAGTTCGCGCGTGATGGTGGGCAGGCCTGACAAACCCATGTAAATGACGACCGTTTGCCGCGGCCGCGCCAGGCCCGCCCAGTCCAGGCTGCAACTGCCGTCTTGCAGGTGGCCGGTGACGAAGATGCAGCCTTGTGAATAGTCGCGGTGCGTCAAAGGGATGCCGGCGTAGGCCGAGACACCGTGCGCCGCGGTGATGCCCGGCACCACTTCAAAAGGCAGGCCGGCTTCGGCCAACGCCTGCAGTTCTTCGCCGCCGCGGCCGAAGATAAAAGGGTCGCCGCCTTTCAGCCGCACCACGCGTTTGCCCTCGCGCGCCAGGCGCACCAGCAGTTGGTTGATGCTTTCCTGCGGCAGGTGGTGGTTGGCGCGCTGCTTGCCGGCGTAAATGCGCTCGGCCACCGGGTTCACCATCAACATCACACCCGGGCCCACCAGGTTGTCGTACACCACCACTTCGGCATTAGCAATCAAACGCGCGGCGCGCAGCGTCAGCAGTTCGGGGTCGCCGGGGCCGGCGCCCACCAGGGCCACGGGCCAGATGCGCTGCGCTGGCGCAATTTCACGGCCCATGGGCCCAGGTTCATCGCCCACGCGCGCTGGCGCGGCGCCATGCGGCCCTGGCGCGGTGCCCCAAGGCGCCGGCTCAGTCATCCCGCTCGGCCTTCCACACCAGCCACTTCAACGTGGCCACTGAACCCACGACGATGGCCACCACCGCAATGAACGAGCCGATGGCCAGCGTCGACAAACCCGTCAGGCCCTGGCCGATGGTGCAGCCGAGTGCAGTGACGCCCCCAAAACCCATCAGCACCGCGCCCAGCAGCTGGCTGCGCAAGTCCGCCAGCGATGCAAAACCTTCCCACCGGAAGCGCCCCACTGCCACTGAGTAGGCCGCCGCGCCGGCCACCATGCCCAGCACGCTGGCGATGCCAAACGTGATGCGCAGCGACTTGTCGGTCCACAGCAGCAGCAGTTCCAGCGTGTAGGCCACGGGTGCGACAAAACTCAGCGACTCCACGGTGCGGGTGTTGGTCGCGAAGTAGACGTTTTCCATCGTCTCGGGGTTTTCGCCAAAACCCAGATGGCCGCTGACATACCAGCCGCACACCACCAGCGCGCCCAGCGCTGCGCCGCCCAGCAGCTGCGGTGTGTTGCTGCGAAAGCTGCGGTCTTTGAAGATGAACACCAGCAGCAACAACACCACCACTGCGGCCGTGGCCAGCAGCGCAAGCGGCCCCGGCACACCCAGCCACTGCGACACCGCACTGGCCAGGCCCTGGTCGGGCCAGCCGCTGGCCGCCAGATCAATGCGCACCGGGTCGAGCCAGGCCACGCGCCATTGGCCGAACAGGCCCTTCAAGGTCATGTACGACGCCAGGCCCATGAACACCAGCACCACCAGCGAGCGCAAACTGCCAGTGCCCAGACGCAGCAGGTTTTTGTTCACGCAGCCGCCCGACAAGGTCATGCCGACACCAAACAGCAGGCCACCCACCAGCAGCGACAGCACCGGCACGCTGGGCCGCAGCGCCACCGCCCTCGGCAGGTCCACCAGGCCCAGCAGGCGCAGCGCGGTGGCACCGGTGACGGCAACCGCCACCGCCCACATCCACAGGCGCACACGGCCCCAGTGGCCGATGTTGACGACATCGGACAGCGCGCCCATGGTGCAGAAATTCACTCTGGAAGCCACGGCGCCAAAGGCAAACGCGACGGCAAAACCGCCGCCCACCACCAGCGCGCTCAAGTCAGCAGGGGCCGATGCCATCGCCGCTTCAGGCCTTTTTCAGCACAAAGAAATAGCGCCCGCCCTCTTCACCCGAAGCCAGCAGCCGGTGGCCGGTGTGCTGGGCAAAGGTGGGCATGTCGTCCAGCGTGCCGCCGTCGGTGGACCACACGCGCAGCAGTTCGCCGCTGGCCATGGCAGCCAGCGCCTTTTTGGTTTTCATAATCGGCATCGGGCAGGGCAGGCCCGAGGCGTCCAGTTCTTTATCAAAGTTCATGCAGGGTTCCGGAGGCCGACAGAAAATGGCGCCGCCGCATCCCTAACTTCCATGATGCGAGGCACGCCTTGGGTCGTGTAAACCCCCCCACACTGACGCGTGGCGGCAAGCCATGACCCTTGACGCCCCAATTGTCCCCGGAGTCAGCACATGAAAACGTGCAGCCCACGCTGAAAAATCGCAACTTCAAAGGCGCGCGTTGATGCAAGCGGCCGCGTTCACGCCGTCAAGTGCGGTGTGCCGGGCCTCACTGCAAAATTTTTGCCGCACCCCGACCCGAACTTGAGAGAGGCCCCAAATGGCAACCTTGATGTTGACGTGCAGACCGCTGTTGCTGTTGTTGACCGCTTTGGGGCTGCTGGCGCCGCAGTGGGCCGCAGCGCAGCCCCGGTTTGACCTGGCGACGACACCCACGCGCTTGCCCAAAACCGTATTGCCTTCGCATGTGCGTCTGGTGCTGGACCTGGACCCCGCTGCCGACACCTTTTCCGGCCAGGTGCGCATGCGCCTGCTTGCACTGCAAGCGGTGCCGGCCATCGTGCTGCATGCACACCACCTGCAGGCCGACGCCGCCGTGCTGGCGCGTGCCGGCATGCGGCGCAGCTTGAGCGTGCAAGCTGACGCAGCCACCCAGACCTGGCGTCTGGTGCCCACTGACGGCCGGCCCATTGCTGCGGGCGCCTGGACTCTCAACATCCGCTACCGGGGCCAGGTGCAGAAAACCGGCGAAGGGCTTTACGCTGTGAATTACCGCATCGGCGGCCAGCCGGCGCGCATGCTGGCCACCCAGCTGGAAGCGGTGCAGGCGCGGCGGCTGTTGCCGGTGTTCGACGAACCGGTGTTTCGCAGCGTGTTTGAAGTGCAGGTGCGCGCACCACAGGGCCTGCAGGTGTTGTCTAACATGCCACTGAAGCGGCAAAACCCGGTTGCCGGCACGGCCGGCGCGAGCACGCTGCACCAGTTTGCCCCCACGCCGCCGATGCCCAGCTATCTGCTGGCCCTGGCGGTGGGCCGCTTTGATGTGCTGACCGACGAAGTTGACGGCATACCGCTGCGCATTTTCACCGCTCCGGGCAAGCGTGAAGAGGCGCAGCTGGCGATGGCCGCCACGCGCCAGTTGCTGCCCTACTACCGCCGCTATTTCGGGCGCCCTTATGCGTTGCCCAAACTGGACCAGTTGGCCGTGCCCGGCACGCGCGAAGGCGCGATGGAAGACTGGGGGCTGATCAGCTACATCGAAGACACGTTGCTGTTCGACCCGTCGCGCAGCGATGAAGACACCCGGCGGCGGGTTTTTGCCATCGTCGCGCATGAAATCGCGCACCAGTGGTTCGGCAACCTGGTGTCACCGGCTTCGTGGGAAGAAATCTGGCTGAACGAAGCTTTTGCCACCTGGATGCAAAACAAGGCCACAGCCCACTTTCACCCCGAATGGCAAACCCAACTGCGCACACGGCGCAACCTTGAACGCACGATGGCGCGCGACGCCACAACGGCCACGCGCGCCATTCGGTCAGGCCCGGTCAGCGAGGCCAGCGTGTTCGAAGTTTTCGACGGCGTCACCTACAACAAAGGCGGCGCCGTGTTGTCGATGCTTGAGGAATGGTTGGGGGAAGACCGTTTCCAGCAGGGCCTGGTGGCCTACATGGCCGAGCGCGCCTACAAACCCGCCACTGCCGGTGACCTGTGGGCGCACATCGGCCGCGCTGCTGGCCAGCAGACCGACGCGGTGGCGGCCGTGGCGGCCAGCTGGACCAACCAGCCCGGTTTGCCCGCCTTGAGCATCAGCCAGCGTTGTGAAGCGGGCCAGACGCAGGTGGCCTTGCGGCAGCAGCGTTTTTCATCACAACCCGAAGCGCTGCCGGGCGGGCCCTGGCTGATGCCGCTGCGGCTGCTGTATGGCCAACAAGCAAAAACACTGCTGCTGACGGGCGCTGAACAGAGCCTCAGCTTTGCCGGCTGCGAACCCCTGCCGATGCTTGCCAATGCGGGTGGCCGCGGCTATTACCGGGTGGACTACGCGCCCGAGTTGCGCACGCGCCTGGTGGCCAGCTTCAACACGCTGGCCCCTGCCGACCGCGTGGCGCTGGTGGCCGACAGCTATGCGCTGGCCCACGCCGGGCGCACGCCGATGGCCGAGCACCTGGCCTTGCTGGCTGCCGTGCCGCAGGCCACAGACTCGAGCCGCGCGGCGCTGTATGCCATGGCCTTGACGCAGTGGCAGGCGCTGGACGTTGCACTGGTGGGCACCGCAGCGCAAGAACCCTTGCGGGCCGCCGGCCGCGCCTTGTTTGGCCCCGAACTGCAACGCCTGGGCTGGGCACCGGCCGCTGGCGAAGACGGCGAAACACAGACGCTGCGCGCCGACCTGGTGCGCAGCCTGGCGCGTTTCGAACACGCGCCCACGCTGGCGGCGGCGCAGGCCCGGTTTGAAGCCGCACGGGCCGGCGCGGCCAGCGTGGCGCCGTCGATGCGGCCTGCTGTGTTGGAGGCCACCGGCCGCAGCGCCACCGAGGCCCAGTTTGATGCGCTGCTGCAGGCCCTGCGCAGCACCGACCGCCAGGAAGAGCGCTGGAACCTGCTGCACGCGCTGGCCGCTGGCAAAGAGCCGCAGCGCGCCCAGCGACTGCTGGACGAAGCGCTCTCGGGCCGCTTGCCCAACGACATCAGCAGCAGCGTGCCGGGCGCGCTGGGCCGCGAGCCCACGCTGGCCGCGCTGGCCTACCGCCATGTGCTGAAGCACTGGGAAACCTATAAACGCCTGGCCGGCGAGGGTCCGTTTGGTGGCCAGCACTGGCTGCTGCCCAATGCTGCGGCCGCGGCCAGCGACAGCGCCGTGGCGCGCACTTTGGTGGCCGACCAGCTACGGCTGGCGGGCGCAGCCGGGGGCTCGTCAGCGGCCCGCATCGCGGCTGAAATCGACAACCGCAGCCGCTTGCGCGTGCGTGAAGCCGCAACGCTGGCGGCGGCGTTGACAGCGGGGTTGGGGCGTTGAAGGCGGGCGCTGTAGTGAGGGCTGAAGTGAGCGCTGTATTGGGCGCTGTAGTGGGTGCCGAATTCCGCGCTGCAGCGCGCCATCAAACCGGCGCCGGCGCCGCCACCGGTTGTTTGTCACCCAGAGCCCACGGCTTCAGGCCGAACAAGCCCCCGTAACGCAGCGCAATGTAGGCGTGCTCGCGCATCAGGCTTTCGGCACGCGCTGATTCGCCGCGCAGCAAGGCGTCGGTTATCAGCTGGTGCTGCATCTGCGCCAGTTGCAACTTGTTGAATTCCTTGGGCAGCGCATCGCGGTCGATGACCAAAGAATCGGCTGCCGCAAACGGCAAGTGGTTGTTGCGCGCCAGGGCGTCGGCAATCACGCGGCTGGCCGTGCCTTCCACCACCGCGCGGTGAAAGCGTTCATTCAGCGCGCTCCAGGCCGTGATGTCGGCCTCGTTCAAATAACCCTTGTCCAGCACATCGCGCCCCGCTTCCAGGCAAGCCTGCAGTTCGTTTTGCTGCTGCGCTGACAGGCCCGCCTCAGCCAGCCGCCGCGCGGCCAGGCCTTCCAAGGCGCCGCGCACTTCCAGTGCACACAACACATCGGCTTCAGAAAAAGCACGCACGGTGAAGCCGCGTTTGCCGGCCTTTTCCAGCAGGCCTTCCTGTTCCAGCGTGCGAAAAGCCAGCCGCACGGGGGTGCGCGAAACGCCCATCGCATCGGCCACCGAAACTTCGGCCAGCCGCGCGCCGGTGGCGTAGTGCCCTTCAATGATCAGCTTGCGCAGCGTGGCCACCAGCGGCTCGGCGCCCCGTGTCGGCTCAACCCGCGCGTTGTGGGGCGCCGTGTTGGGGGTTGGCGCGGGCGCAGGCGCGGGCTTTGAGCGTTTTATTGGATCCATTGGGTACAATTTTCTGGCAAATTGGGGATCTCAACCCAATATTTGGATCCAATAATTCGCTCAACCCCAAGCACAAGTTCACTGCCAAGAACCACTGGAAGTCAACACCATGACCACGCGCCTGCACCCGCCCTTTCGCGCCGACCACGTCGGCAGCTTCCTGCGCCCGGCTTACCTGCTGCAGGCGCGTGAACAAAAAGCCAAAGGTGAGATCACCGCTGCGGCCTTGCGTCTGGTGGAAGACAAAGCCATCACCGAGGTCGTGCAGTTCCAGCGCGACTGCGGCCTTTCGGCCATCACCGACGGCGAGTTCCGCCGCACCTATTTCCACATCGATTTTCTGGAACAGCTGGGCGGTGTGCACACCGACATCCCTTTCACCGTGAAGCGTGCCGACGGCACCGAAGAGCTGGCGCCGCCGGTCATCAAGGTGGTGGACAAGGTGCGCCATGTAAAGGACATCCAACGCGCCGACTTTGAATACCTGAAAGCGCAAGTGGCGCTGCACGCCCCCGGCTGCACGCCCAAGGTGACGATTCCGAGCCCCACGATGCTGCACTTTCGCGGTGGCCGCGCCGGCATCAGCAAGGAACACTATCCCGAGCTGGACCCGCAGTTCTACGACGAC
>JAYUPP010000223.1:0-3694 GCA_043760045.1 Betaproteobacteria bacterium | reverse complement strand
GAAACGCCACCTCGGCAAAGCTGCGCAACTTGCGGCTGTGCAGGCTGCCCGGTCGCTCCTGGCGCAGCAGTTCCACCGCGCGCATGCCGATGCGCAGGTGCTGGTCCACCCGTTCGCGGTAAAAGTGGTTGGCCATGCCGGGCAGCTTGATCTCGCCGTGCAGTGGTTTGTCGCTGACACAGAGCAAGGTGCCGTAGGGCACACGGAAGCGAAAACCGTTGGCGGCGATGGTGGCGCTTTCCATGTCCAGCGCCACGGCGCGGCTTTGGCTGAAGCGCCGCTCGGGGCCGTTGGGTGGCAGCAGTTCCCAGTTGCGGTTGTCGGTGCTGGCCACGGTGCCGGTGCGCAGAATCCGCTTCAGCTCATAACCCGACAGTTGCGTGACTTCGGCGACCGCCTGTTCCAGCGCCAGCTGGACTTCGGCCAGCGCGGGCACCGGCACCCACAGCGGCAGGTCTTCGTCGAGCACGTGGTCTTCACGCATGTAGGCGTGAGCCAGCACGTAGTCGCCCAGCTGCTGGCTGTTGCGCAGGCCGGCGCAGTGGCCCAGCATCAGCCAGGCGTGCGGGCGCAGCACGGCCACGTGGTCGGTGATGGTCTTGGCGTTGGCCGGGCCCACGCCGATGTTGATCATGGTGATGCCGCTGCTGTCGGGCCGCACCAAGTGGTAGGCCGGCATCTGCGGCAGGCGGGGGGGCTGCACACCCAGTTCGTCGCCGGCGCGTGCGGGCAGGCCGGTTCGGCGTGTGATCACGTTGCCGGGCTCGACAAAGGCTTCGTACTCGCAAGCCGGGTCGGCCATCAGCGCATGGCCCAGCTTGATGAACTCGTCGATGTAGAACTGGTAGTTGGTGAAGAGCACGAAGTTCTGGAAGTGCTCGGGCACGGTGCCGGTGTAGTGGCGCAGGCGGTGCAAGGAGTAGTCCATGCGAGGCGCGGTGAACAAGGCCAGCGGCTGCGGCTCGCCGGAGGCCGGCTCATAGGTGCCGTTGGCGATGCCGTCGTCCATGGCCGCCAGGTCGGGCAGGTCAAAACGATCGCGCATCAAGAGGCGCCGCTCGAGCGGCATGCTGCCTTCCAGGTGGTCGTGTTCGGCCAGCGAAAAGTGCACCGGGATGGGCTGCGCGCTGGTGCCGACCTCGATGGCCACGCTGTGGTTGCGGCGCAGCAGGCGGAACTGCTCTTTCAGGTAGTTGGCAAACAGGTCGGGCCGCGTGACGGTGGTCTCAAACGTGCCTGGGCCGGCGACAAAGCCATAGCTCAGCCGCGAGTCGGCGCGGGCCACGGTGTCGGTGCGCACGCGCACAAAGGGGTAGCAGGCGCGCACATGGTCTTGCAAGGGTGCGCCGCTGACAAACTGCCGCAGCGCGTCGCGCAGGTGCATCACGCTGCTGTCGTAGATCTCGCGCACTCGGGCGAGGGCCGCTTCGGGGTCTTCGAAGCGTTCGGGGGCGAAAAAGCTGGGGCTGATCATTTCCCATTCTAAAGGAGGCGCTGTGACGAGCGTGTGTTGCGACGATGTGCCGCGGCCAGCCACAGGCCTTCTGCCAACGTCAAAAGGGCCACGGTCAGCCGAAAGGCCAGCGCCAGCGCGGACGTACTGCCCGGCGTCAGCGGCGGTAGCGGCGGTAGCGGCGGCAGGACCGTCACTGCCTGGCCTTGCGGCGGTTCAAAGACGGCGCGCCACCACAAAAACCCGGATGTCCTTGCCCTGGGTGCCATGCCGCTCTACTGACTCAACATGCAGGCCCTGGCGTTTGAAAGCGGCCACCAGGTCATCGGCTTTGAAGACCAGCACCGGTGGAGCCTTGCCCAGCCACCGTGCCACGGGCAGTGCCAGCCAGGGAATCAAACGGTTCATCTCGCCGACACAGGCGGTCTTTGAGATCAGCAGCCCGCCCGGCTTGAGCAGGTCCTTCAGCCGCGACAAGGTGCGGTCCAGGTCGGGCACCAGGTGCAGGGTGTTGAAGGCCAGCACGGCATCAAAGCGCTGAGCTTGCTCGGCGTCGGCATCTGCCTGTTCAATGCGCAAGGGCGGCACCGGCTGCGCACGCAGCTTGTCGCGCGCGATGGCAACCATTTCAGGCGACAGGTCGGTGGCCAGGTAGCTGCGCGTGCCGCCCGCCAGGCGCAGCGCCGACGTGCCGGTGCCGCAGCCGACCTCCAGCACGTCATGCTGCGCGCTGAGCAAGGCTTGGGTGCGGCGCAGGCTGTGTTCGTAGCCCTGCATGTCGGCGATGGGGTCGGCCGCGTACTTGCGCGCGATGCGGTTCCAGAAATCAGCTTGGGGGACAGTGGCGGTGTGCATGGTTGTCATCCTACGCATGCAAATACCCGCGTAAAGCCGCCAGAATCGCAGATCACTCATGCATTGGCGTATGGATCGCGTATGGATCAACTGGACTGGAACCAACTCCGGGCCTTTTTGTACACCGCCGAGTCGGGCTCGCTGACCGCGGCGGCGCGCCAGCTTCAGCTGACGCAGCCCACGCTCAGCCGCCAGGTGGCGGCGGTGGAGCTGCAGTTGGGTGTCAGCCTTTTTGAGCGCATCGGCAAGAGCTTGCAACTCACCGCGCCGGGACTGGCCTTGCTGGAGCACGCCCGCCACATGGGCATCGCGGCGCAGGATTTGGGCATGGCGGCCAGCGGCCAGGCGCAGGCCGTCGACGGCGTGGTCAGCATTTCGGCCAGCGACATGGTGGCCGCCTGGTTGCTGCCCCCGGTGTTGGTGAGCCTGCAAGCCAGGGCGCCCCGGTTGCGGATTGAAGTGGTGACCACCAACGAGCTGTCCGACCTGCGACGCCGCGAGGCCGACATCGCGCTGCGCCATGTTCGCCCCACCGAGCCAGAGCTGATCGGTCGCTTGCTGCGCGACGCCAGCGCTGGGTTTTATGCCTCGCACGGGTGGGTTCGCGTTCACGGCCATCCTCGACAGGCGGTCCAAGCAGCGTCTTGTCGGTTCATTGGCAATGACCGCTCAGGGCAGTACCTGGGCTACCTGCGCGCGCATGGTTTGCCGCTGACCGAGGACAACTTCAGCTGCTATGCACAAAACAGCGTTACCGGCTGGGCCTTGGTGCAGCAGGGCCTGGGTATCGGGGCCATGATGGACGAGGTGGCGCAGACCACCCAGGGTGTGGTGCGTGTTCTGGATGACGTCAGCGCCGTGCGCTTCCCGATCTGGCTCGTCACCCACCGTGAGCTGCACACCGCACGCCGCATCCGGCTGGTGTTTGACCTGCTGGCCGAGGCGCTGACCCTGCCGGCCGCGCCGCCGGCGGTGGCTGCCCGCTCCACGCCCGCCAAACGCCCGCCCGGCGCCCGCTAAAGGATGTAGCGCGACAGGTCTTCGTTGTGCGCCAGCTCGGCCAGCCGGGCGTCCACTGCAGCGGCATCCATCACCACGGTTTGCCCGCTGCGGTTGGGTGCGTCGTAGCTGACCTCGTCGAGCAGCCGTTCCATCACCGTGGCCAAGCGGCGTGCACCGATGTTTTCGGTGCGCTCGTTGACTTCAAAGGCGATCTGGGCCAGCCGGCGCACGCCCTCAGCCGTGATCTGCAAGGTCAGGCCTTCGGTGGCCAGCAGAGCCTGGTACTGCTTGATCAGGCTGGCGTGGGTGCTGGTCAGGATGGCTTCGAAGTCGCCCACGCTCAAGGGGCTGAGTTCGACCCGGATCGGGAATCGTCCCTGCAGT
>JAYUPP010000222.1:0-9674 GCA_043760045.1 Betaproteobacteria bacterium | reverse complement strand
TGCAGCGACGGCCAGGTGCTGCACGAATGGTGCCTGGGCGGCCTGGGCATTGCGTGGCGCAGCACCTGGGAGGTGGAAGCCGATGTGGCAGCCGGCCGGCTGCAGGTGCTGCTGGAAGACTTTGCCGCGCCGCCAAACGGCATCTTTGCGGTCTTTGCGCAGCGCAAACACCTGCCGCTGCGCGTGCGGCTGTGGATCGAGCATGTGAAAGCGGCTTACGGCAGCGCGGCCTATTGGCGCACCGCCAGTGGCGAGCGGCGGGGTGCGCGCAAAGCTGAAGCCCCAATGGCGGGGTGCACGCAACGCTGAAGCCCCGACGGCGGGGTGCACGCAACGCTGAAGCCCCGACGGCGGGGCTGCCGACCTGAGATTCATGAATCCGGGCCAGGCCTCGGATCATGAAACAGTTTCACATTGACGCTGGCATCAAAGGATGCGCCTCGGGTGCGCCAGCGCCTCATGCGCCGCATGCAGCCGCCGCACCAGCACACCGATGAAGGCCTTGTCGAAAGCGTGCAGCGTGCCGGCCGACAAGGCCTGCATGCGTTGCGGGTTGAAAGACACCGTGGTGGCAGCTTGTGACACCAGAATATCCACGCTGTGCACCCGCAGTTCGGGGTTGGGCGCCAGATAGGCCATTTCGCCCACCGAAGAACCCGGCCCCAGCGTGGCCACGGTGGCGCCGTTGCGCAGCACCTGCACCTCGCCTTGCGTGACGATGTGAAAGCTGTCGCCGCTGTCACCGCGCTTGAACAAAACGTGGCCATAGCGGTGGCGCGCCCAGGTGGCGCGGTGCACCACTTCCCACAGTTCCACGTCGCCAAAGTCGGCGAAGAAGTCGAGCGCACGCAGCAGCGTGTAGCGCTCGGAATCCAGCACCTCCTGCAGGCCCACACGCGACACCTGGCGCCTGGACACCAGGGCCGAAAGGGCAGCCGCCACCTCGTCCCATTGCGCCGGGCGCAGCTCACGTTCTTTGGCCAGGCTGGCCTCGATCAAGGCTTGCAGCGCCGTTGGCACCCCTTCGCGCAGCGTGGAAAGCGGGGGCGCGCAGCCGTGGTAAATCTGCTGCATCAACGCCTGCTGCTGCTGGGCGTCAAACGGTGGCCTGCCGGCCACCAGGTGGTAGAGCACGGCGCCCAGCGAATAGATGTCGGCGCGGCAGTCCAACGTGTCGCCGTCCAGCTGCTCGGGCGACATGTAGGCCAGGGACCCGACGCGGAACACCTGCGTGTGCTCGGCGCCCAGGTTGAACACGCTGCCGAAGTCGGTGACCTTCACGTCCACCACATGTTCGCCTTTCAGCAGCACCAGCAGGTTGGCGGGTTTGACATCGCGGTGGATCAAGCCGCGCTGGTAGCAGTAACCCAGCGCCATCGCACACTTGAAGCCGATTTCTATGATCACCGCCAGCGGCAACAAACTGCCGGGCCGGCAAAAGCGCCGCAGCGTGCCGCCGCCCACTACTTCCATCACCAGGTAGGGCGCCTCGGCATCGGCCACGGCGTCGAAGATCTGCACCACGTTGGGGTGCTGCAACTGGCCCACCAGGGCCGCTTCGGCCGCAAAAAAGCGCTGCTGATAGTGCAGTTCACGCGAGCCCGGCAACAGGCCCACACGCACGCGCTTGATGGCCACGTCGCGGTTGGCGAAGGGGTCGTGGGCCAGGAAAACCTCACTGGTGGCGCCTTCGCCCAGCTTGGCTTTCACCACATATTTGCCGATTCGCTGCGGCAGTTCGCCGCCGGGGGTCGCCTGGGCCGTGGCCACGCCGCTGCGCACCTCTGCAACAGCAGGCGATGCAGACGAGGTGGGGGTGGCAAGTGAAGTGGACATCTAGCAAACCAGGGCCTGCGGCGGAAAAAGGGTCGCCGCAGGCGATGGTGGGGGCTCTGGTGCGCCGCAGCGCCCGGAACAACTGGCTGTGGGCTGCGCATTTCGGTGCTGCGACCGCAGGCACAGAGCAGGCAGACAGCTGGCATGTCGCAGAGACCCATGCCGGCACAGGCCTGAAAAGTAGAATCGGTTGATGATTGAAGCCAAACAAGCCCTGCGTGCAGCGCTGCATGCCGCCCTGCAGCAACTGCTTGAAAACAAGCCCGCCACGCTTGGCGCCGGGCAGCTGCAGGCGCTGACCCAGTTCGAAAGCCCCAAGGTGGCCGCCCATGGTGACCTGGCCGTCACTGCTGCCATGCAACTGGCGCGTGCACTGAAGGCCAACCCGCGTGAACTGGCGCAAACGCTGGTGAATTTGATGCAGGCGCAGCCGGCCGTGCAGCGCTGGGTGCAGGCGCTTGAAATTGCCGGGCCCGGTTTCATCAACCTGCGCCTGGCGAGCGCCGCCAAACAGGCCGTGGTGGCCGAGGTGCTGCAGGCCGGCGCGCGCTACGGCATGCAGGCCGCCCATGGCCAGAAGGTGATGGTGGAATTTGTCTCGGCCAACCCCACCGGCCCGCTGCACGTGGGCCACGGCCGCAATGCAGCTTTGGGTGACTGCATCTGCAATTTGCTGCAGACGCAGGGCTTTGCTGTGCTGCGCGAGTTTTATTACAACGACGCCGGCGTGCAGATCAACAACCTGGGCCTGTCGGTGCAGCGCCGTTTGCAAGGCCACAAACCGGGCGACGCCGGCTGGCCCGAGCAGGCCTACAACGGCGAATACATTGCCGACGTGGCGGCCGACTTCCTGGCGAAGAAAACCGTGGCCGCCGACGACCGCAGCTTCACCGCAACGGGCGACATCAACGACCTGGCTGGCATCACCCAGTTTGCAGTGGCACATCTGCGCCACGAACAAGACCTGGACCTGCAAGCCTTTGACGTGCACTTCGACCATTACTTCCTGGAAAGCAGCCTCTACACGAGCGGCCGCGTCGAGGCCACCGTGCAGCGCCTGGTGGCTTCGGGCAAAACCTTCGAGGCAGACGGCGCGCTGTGGTTGCGCACCACCGATTACGGTGACGACAAAGACCGTGTCATGCGCAAGCAGGACGGCAGCTACACCTACTTTGTGCCCGACGTGGCCTACCACCTGGCGAAGTTTGAACGTGGCTATACGCAGGTCATCAACGTGCAGGGCACCGACCACCACGGCACCGTGGCGCGGGTGCGCGCGGGCTTGCAGGCTGCAGGCGCCGGCATACCCGCCGGTTACCCCGACTATGTGCTGTACAAGATGATCACGGTGCTGAAAGACGGGCAGGAAGTGAAGCTGTCCAAGCGCTCGGGCACATCGGTGTCGCTGCGCGACCTGATCGAATGGACCAGCCGCGATGCGGTGCGCTTTTTCCTCATCAGCCGCAAGGCCGACACCGAATTCGTTTTTGACGTGGACCTGGCGCGCAAAGCGAACGACGAAAACCCGGTGTTTTATGTGCAGTACGCACACGCCCGCATCTGCTCGGTGCTGGGCAAGCTGGGCGCTGCCGAGAACGCTGCCGGTGGTGCAGCAGTTGATGGTGCCGCTGACCTGTCGCTGCTGACCGCAGCCACCGAGTTGGCACTGATGCTGAAGCTGGCCGAGTACCCCGAACTGCTGCAGCGTGCCGCCAACGAGCTGGCGCCGCATGAGGTGGCTTTTTATCTGCGCGACCTGGCCGCCTGTTTCCACAGTTTTTATGGTGCTGAACGGGTGCTGGTGGCCGACGCCGCGCTGGCCCGCGCCCGCAGTGCACTCTTGCAGGCCACCGCCCAGGTGCTGCGCAACGCGTTGCAGGTGCTGGGGGTTGCGGCGCCCACCTCGATGCTGCGCGACGGCGCGGCCGACAAGCCCGATGACGTGGTCGCCGATGCGCGCGCCCTCCACAGCCAGGAGCAAAGCGCATGAAGTTGAGTCAGGGTGGCGGCTTTGTGCTGGGCACGGTGTTTGGCCTGCTCGTGGGCCTGGCGCTGGCGCTGGCGGTGGCGCTGTACATCACCAAGGCGCCGGTGCCCTTCATCAACAAGGTGCCGCAGCGCACGGCAGAGCACGACCGTGTCGAGGCCGAACGCAACAAGCAGTGGAACCCGAATGCGCCGCTGGGCAGCAGGTCGGGCCCGCTGGGCACGCAGCCGGTGCCCGACACTGCGGCGTCCAGCGCTGGCGGGGGCGTGTTGCCGCCGGTCGGCGGCGCGCAGGCGCCTGTGGCGCCGCCGCCCGCCACCCCGGCCGCAGCCGGTGCCGCCAAAGACCCGGCCGCCATTCTTTCGGGTGCCGCCGTGCCGCCGCCTTCAGCCACAGCTTCGGCGCCGCGGTCCACCGCGCCGCCGCTTGAAGCGTTTGTCTACTTTGTACAAGCTGGCGCTTACACGCGCAGTGACGATGCCGAACAACAACGCGCGCGGCTGGCCCTGATGGGCCTGGCCGCCAGGATCACCGAACGTGAACAGGCCGGGCGCACCGTCTACCGCGTACGCGTGGGCCCGTACCCGGCGCGTGGCGAAGCCGACAGCCTGCAGCAGCGGCTGCAGGAACAGGCCATCGAAGCGCAGATCGTGCGCGTTGAGCGGCCGTAGCAAGCCTGCCTGACGGCACGCCTTGGCCAAGCACCCACGGTGCCCACCTTCAACTCGACGGCCATGGCGTCCCGCCCTGGTACACCCACTTTTAAGGACTGACTTCATGCAACGACGCACATTCACCCAGCACCTGGCAGTCACTGCTGCCGCTGCCGCCGGTCTGGTGCTGGGCAACAGGGCGCTGGCGCAAGCCGGCGCACCCGTTGAAGGCCAGCATTACGTGCGTCTGGGCAACCCCATCGCGGTGACGCTGCCGCCCGGCAAGGCGGTGGAGGTGGTGGAATTTTTCTGGTACGGCTGCCCAGCCTGTTTTGCCTTTGAGCCGGCGCTGGAAAACTGGATCAAAAAGCTGCCCGCCGACGTTTCTTTCCGCCGCGTGCCGGCGGGCTTTACGGCCGTCTACCAGTTGCACCAGAAGGTGTTTTACGCGCTGGAAGAAATCGGCCAGCTCGACGCTGTGCACAACAAGTTGTTCAACGCTATTCATGTGCAAAACCAGCGCCTGAACAGCGAAGCTGATGTGCTGACTTTTTTGAAAACCCAGGGTGTGGATGAAAACAAGTTCACCGCCGCGATGAAGTCCTTTGGTGTCAACACCAAGGTCAACCGTGCCAAACAATTGTCAGAGGGTTACAAGATAGACGGCGTGCCCGCGCTCGGCGTGCAAGGGCGGTTCTACACTTCGGTGGCCTTGTCTGGTGGCCCCGACCGCGCGGTGGCGGTGGCCGACTTCCTGGTGCAGCGCGCGCGGCAAAAAAGCTGAGCCGCCAGGCGCGCCGCAGCGCCTTTCACCAGGGCCGATGCGCGGCCTGAATTCACGACGCCCGGCGCCGCTGGGCGCCCACCTTGTGTTTATACTGCACTGCAATTTTCGTGCCGTGCAATGCCCATCTGCCCTTCTACTGCCATCCTGAAAGCCGGCCTGCCATTGCTGCTGGCGGCTTGCTGCGCCACCGCGCAGGCTGAAAAAGCCGACCGCAGCAAACCGGTGGTGGTGGAAGCCGACCAGGGCGGCAGCATCGACCTGCAGCGCCAGGTGCTCGTCTACACCGGCAACGTGGTGGTGGTGCAGGGCAGCATGCAGTTGCGCGCCGAGCGCATCGAAATGCGCCAGACACCCGATGGCCACCGCACCGCGCTGGCCCTCGGCGGGGCCGGCAAACCGGCGAGCTGGCGCCAGAAACGCGACGGCCTGGACGAAACCGTCGAGGGCACAGCCGATCGCATTGAATTTGACGGCAAGGCCGACACCCTGCGCCTGCTGGGCAAAGGTGTGGTGCGGCGTTTGCGTGGTGCGACGGTGGCCGACGAAATCAGCGGCAGCAGCATCTTGTGGGACAACAACGCCGAGCTGTTTCGCGTCGAAGGTGGTGCCGCCACGCCGGGCAACCCGAGCGGCCGCGTGCGTGCGGTGCTGAGCCCCCGCATTGACGCCCGCAACGACGCCCCCAAAGAAGCCACGCCGCCCAGCCCCGCAGCAGCGGCATCCGGCGCCACGCTGACGCCCAGCCGCACGCTGGGTGACCGGCGTTGATGACGCGGCGCTGATGGACGGCCCCGCCGCCGCCGCCGCACCACCCAGCCGCCTGCAGGCGGCGCACCTGCGCAAGAGTTACGGCTCGCGTGTGGTGGTGAAAGACGTGCACCTGGCGGTGGCCGCCGGTGAAGTGGTGGGCCTGCTGGGCCCCAACGGCGCCGGCAAAACCACCACCTTCTACATGGTGGTGGGCCTGGTGCGCGCCGATGCCGGTGAAATCACGATCGACGGCCAGGAAGTGCAGGGCCTGCCGATCCACAAACGCTCGCGCCTGGGTTTGTCTTACCTGCCACAGGAAGCTTCGATCTTCCGCAAACTCAACGTCGAAGAAAACATCCGCGCGGTGCTGGAACTGCAGCTGGGCGCCGACGGCCGGCCTTTGAAGCCGGCGGTGCTGAACGACATGCTGCAGCGCCTGCTGGTCGACCTTTCCATCGACAAGCTGCGCGATTCACCGGCGCCGGCGCTGTCAGGCGGTGAACGGCGGCGCGTGGAAATTGCGCGCGCGCTGGCTACGCAGCCGCGTTTCATCCTGCTCGACGAGCCTTTTGCCGGTGTCGACCCGATCGCGGTGATGGAGATCCAACGCATCATCGGTTTTCTGCGTTCGCGTGGCATCGGCGTGCTGATCACCGACCACAACGTGCGCGAGACGCTGGGCATCTGCGACCGCGCCTACATCATCAGTGAAGGCAGCGTGCTGGCCGAAGGCACACCTGCAGAAATCGTCGCCGACACCC
Organism: Betaproteobacteria bacterium; assembly: GCA_043760045.1. Lineage (GTDB taxonomy): Bacteria > Pseudomonadota > Gammaproteobacteria > Burkholderiales > Burkholderiaceae_C > Rubrivivax. Next base: position 2,900 of record JAYUPP010000222.1, on the reverse strand, counting down.
AGGTCCGCAGGGTCTACCTGGGTGAAAACTTCCGCATGTAGGCGGCTGATACAGCCCGTGCCGAGCATAAGAACCCATTGATGAAACCCTCGTTACAGCTTCGCCTTTCACAGCACCTGGCGCTGACACCGCAGCTGCAGCAGTCCATACGGCTGCTGCAGCTGTCCACACTGGAACTGCACCAGGAAGTGGGCCAGATGCTGGACCAGAACCCGTTCCTCGAACTGGATGAAGACGCCACCGCCAACCCCTATGAAGTGCCCGCTGAACACCTGGCGGTGGACCGCCCGGTGGACAGCCAGGCCGACCGCGTGGCGGCCGCCGACCACGCCGATGCCAGCGACGCACCCGACTCAGCCGGTGAACTGAAAGCCGACGACTTCGGCACCTCGGGCCAGGACGAATGGGAAAACGGCACCGAGCGTGACGACTTCGACGGCATCCGTGAAACGCCGGCTGCGGCCAGCGGCAGCGGCGCCGGAAGTGACGACGACAGCGAGCGCCCCGAGCGTGGCGGCCCGAGCCTGAGCCTGCAAGAACACCTGCGCCTGCAAACCGCCGGCATGCGCCTTTCCGACGACGACCGTGGCGCACTCGACATCCTGATCGAGTCACTGAATGACGACGGTTATCTGGCCGACACGCTGGAGGATATTGCCGCCGCCGTGGCCGCCATGCTGGGCCTGAGGGATTTCGAGTCGGCCGATGCGGCCGATGCCCGCGAAGCGCTGGCCGACCGGCTGCAATGCGCGCTGAAGTGGCTGCAAAGCCTGGAGCCCACGGGCGTGGGCGCGCGGAACCTGCCCGAATGCCTGGCGCTGCAACTGAAGCTGCGGCCGCCCTCGCCAGCGCGTGAACTGGCGCTGCGTGTCAGCGCCGACCACCTGGACCTGCTGGCGCGGCGCGACCTGCGGCGCATCGCCGCGCTGGCCGCGTGTGATGAAAGCCTGGTGCGCCAGGCGCATGACTTGATCAAGTCTTGTGAACCCAAACCCGGCCGCCCTTTTGCACCCGGCCAGGGTGCGGTGGTGGTGCCCGATGTGGTGGTGCGCAAAAGCGGCCGGTCGCTCAGCGTGCAACTGAACCCCGACGTCATGCCCAAGCTGCGCGTCAACGACCTCTTTGCACAAGCCGCACGCGGCCAGCGCGGCCAGGCCAGCGGGCCCGGGCTGTCGGCGCGCCTGCAGGAAGCGCGCTGGTTTGTGAAAAACATCCAGCAGCGGTTTGACACCATCCTGCGTGTCAGCCGCGCCATCGTCGAACGCCAGAAGGCCTTTTTCACGCACGGCGCGATTGCGATGAAGCCGCTGGTGCTGCGCGAAATTGCCGATGAACTGGGGCTGCACGAAAGCACCATTTCGCGCGTCACCACCGCCAAATACATGGCCACGCCACAAGGCACCTTTGAGCTGAAGTATTTTTTCGGCTCGTCGCTGAACACCGACGCCGGCGGCAATGCGTCCAGCACCGCGGTGCGTGCGCTGATCCAGCAGTTTGTCACCGCTGAAAACAACACCAAGCCGCTGTCGGACAGCCAGATCAGCGACATGCTGGAAGAACAAGGCATCCAGGTGGCGCGGCGCACGGTGGCGAAATACCGCGACGCGCTGAAGATTGCGCCGGCCACGCTGCGCAAGGCTTTGTGAACGGCCTGTTGAAGGGGTCACCATGACCGCTGCAACCCTCTTCCTGCCCTGCGCCGCCGGCACGGAAAGCCTGCTCGCCGACGAAACGCAACGCCTCACCGGCGTGGCCGCCGAAACCGCGCGCGGTGGTGTCTGGGTGGCTGGCGACGAACGCACGGCCATGCTGCTGAACCTGGAAAGCCGGCTCGCACAGCGTGTGTTGTGGCCGGTGGCCGATGGGTCCTACCACGACGAACACGACCTCTACCGGCTGGCCTGCACGGTGCCGTGGCAACACTGGATCACGCCCGAACAAACGCTGCGCGTGGACGTCAGCGCCCAGCGGTCTCCACTTCAAAGCCTGAACTTCGCCGCGCTGCGCATCAAAGACGCCGTCTGCGACACACTGCGCCAGACGCACGGTGCGCGGCCCAGCGTGGACACGCGCCACCCCGACCTGCCGATCTCGCTGTATGTCGGCCCCGAGACGGCGGTGCTGTACATCGACACCTCGGGCGAAGCGCTGTTCAAACGCGGCTGGCGAGAAGACAAAGGCGAAGCGCCGCTGAAAGAAACCCTGGCCGCCGCGATGCTGGCTGCGGCCGGCTGGCAAGGCCGCGCAGAAGACGGGCCTTTGCTCGACCCCTGCTGCGGCGCCGGCACCATCGCCATCGAAGCCGCGCAGCTGGCCTGCGGCATTGCGGCGGGCAGCCTGCGCCGGTTTGCTTTTGAACGCATGGTGCCGTTCAAGCCGCATGCTGCAGCCTGGCGCGACCTGCAGCGTGCCGCCCATGCGCGCGTGCGCCCACCCGCAGCGCCGGTGTTTGCCGGTGACGTGAGCTTTCGCATGACCGACTTTGCCACCCGCAACGCCGAACGTGCCGGCGTGCGCCACGCCATCGAATTCAAGACCGGTGACGCGCTGCAGCGGCCACCCCCTGCAGCGCAAGGCACGCTGCTGATGAACCCGCCTTATGGTGAACGCATAACACCCAAAGGCACCGGACAAACCGGCATGCCGGCTGCAGCGTCAGCCGGTGGCCATGCGCGCCAGGCCTTCGAGGGCGGTGCCGGCGCGGCCGAGTTCTACGGCGGCCTGGCCACGCAGTGGAAACGGCACTACGCCGGCTGGACGGCCTGGCTGCTGAGCCCCGACCCCAAGCTGCCTTCGCAGTTGCGGCTGAAAGAAAGCCGCCGCGTGCCGCTGTGGAACGGCGCCATCGAATGCCGGTTGTTCAGGTTTGACATCACGGCCGGTGCGGGCCCCGGTGACGG
>JAYUPP010000221.1:0-3697 GCA_043760045.1 Betaproteobacteria bacterium | reverse complement strand
CCGGCCGGGCCGTGCCTTGCAGTTCCACCGTGTAGGGGCGCTGGTTGTCCACGCCGCCGCTGGCTGTCAGCAGCAAACCTTGCCAGCGGGCGCTGGTTTGCTGCACCGCGTGGCGGGCCTGCGGCCGGGGGTCGAGCACCAGGCCGTTTGCGCTCAGCGCCCTCACAGGGCTCCATTCGTCAACACGCAGTTCGGCCACGTCGGCCTGGTGCAGGTTCAGTTGCAGCGGCCAGGCCAGGGTTTGGGGCAGTGGCATCGGGCGCGGGCCGCGCGCGCCGGTGTGCAGCGTTGCGCGCGCGGCCTGCAGGGTGTCGGCGGCCACCGCAAGCCAGGCCTGCGGGTGCGGTCGCAGTGCGGCGGCCACTCCCGTGAGGCGCAGGTCTTCGATCAGCAGCCACTGCTGGCCGCCGTTCCACTGCACCCGCAGGCTCTGCGCCGACCACTCACTGTCCAGCAAGCCGCCGCGCCAGCCCTTGACCTGCACACCGGGCAGCTGGCCCACCACCCAGCGCGCGCCGTCTTCGTTTTGCAGCAGCCAGCGGCCACCGGCCACGATGCCGGCCAGCATCAACATCAGCAGCGCCACGACGGCCAGCAAAGGCTTCAGCAGCGCCAGGCTGGAAGCCAGCGACACCGGCGCCGGGCGCGCTGCGTTTGTGCGCGGGGGCGGCACAGGCGCAGGTGTGGGCGCAGGTGCGGGCGCAGTTGCGGACGCAGTTGCGGACGCAGTTGCGGACGCAGTTGCGGATGAAGGCGGCGGCGTCACATCAGCCATGGATCAAAAAGCGATGCCCACCGTGAAGTGCAAGCGGCCTTTGCGGGTTTCGTGCGCCCAGGCGTAGTCCAGCCGCAGCGGGCCCACGGGGCTGCGCCAGCGCAGGCCCGCGCCGTAGCCGGTGGCCAATTTGATGTCTCCCAGTTGGTTGGCGGCACCGCCCATGTCCACAAACAGCGCGCCCCACAGTGAAGGCATGGTGGCCAGGAAAGGGCGCGCCACTTCCACGCTGCCGGTGGCCACCGCGTTGCCGCTGCCCACCACACGGCCCACCAGTGGGCCCAGGGTGCGGTAGCCATAACCGCGCACCGATTCGTCGCCACCGGCGCGCCATTTTTGCGATTCGGGCACGGCCACCCGGTCGCGCGCAAACACCTGCCCGGCTTCGATGCGCGCCTGGCCGTACCAAGACTGCCCGAGTGGCAAATAGCCGGTCAGGCGCCCATACGCGCGGCTGAAGGTGCCGTGCACGCCGCTGGTGCTGCCGCTGGTGGACCGCGACTGCCCGGCCCCCACCTGCACCGTCAGGCTGACGCCGCGTGTGGGCAGCACCAGGCTGTCCAGGCTGCGCCAGGCGCCGTGAAAGTTGAGCGACAGGGCAACCGAGTCGTTGCGTTCACCGCCGTTTGTGGTGCGCAGCGAGCGTTCAAACTCCGCGAAGTGCAGCCGCTCGACGCTGGACTTGTCTTGTGTGCGGCCCAGCCGCAGCCGCTGTGACAACACGGCGTCGCTGTCGGACAGCAAACGTTCAACCGCGCCACCCAGCAAATAGCGGTGCAGGCCCTCCAGCGGGTGCGTGTAGATGTCAGCGTCCCACGCCTGTCGTTTTTTGCCCAGTTCCACTTTCACGCGCGACGACGCTGCATAACCGAAAACACGCCGATACACATGTTCCACCGAAGCGCGCGGCCCGTTGTTGGCACTGATGCCGACGCCGAAGGTGTAAACCTGCAGCGGCGCTTCCTTGGCACGCACCACGATGCGCGCCTGGCCGGCGGTGGCCGGTTCAAGGTCGAGCGTGACGTTGACACCTTCAAAAAGCCCTGACTTCTGCAAGCGGTCCTGGAAGTCGAGCAACAAAGATTCCGTGACCGGTGCCGCGCGGGCGGTAGCCAGCAGGTTTTCGACGGTGGCCGTGTCGTGCGCGGCCAGGCCTTCGATCTGCAGGCTGCCGTAACGAAACAGCGGCCCGCTGTCCACCACCAGAAACAGGCGCACCTCGTTGCGCGCCAGGTCCACTTCGGCGGCAGTGCCGTCCCAGGCGGCATTGGCGTAGCCGGCGGCGCGCAGCCGGGCCAGCGCGGCGGCCTTGGCGTCGGACCAGCTGCCGTTCAGAAAAGGCGCGCCGGCGGGCAGGTCCCAGCCGCGCTGAAACTGCGCCTTTGTGGCGCTGGCATGGGCTTCACCGCTTACCGCGCCGGCTTCCAGTTCACCCTGCGCTTGCAGTGTCACGCGCGAGATGCGGGCGCGCGGCCCCGGCTGCACACGCAGGCGCACGATGTCTGATTCACCGGGCGCGCGGCGTGGCTCACGTTCCAGCATCACCGTGGGCGCGAAATAACCTTCGGTCTGCAGCAAGCTTTTCACCTGCGAAGGCACGGCATCAATCAGGCGCGACCATTCGGTGTCGTCCACCTCTTCGCGTGTCAGGCGGCCCAGGCGCACCACGTCCAGGTGGCGTTCCAGCAGCGTCTTCAGCGCGGCCGGCGCTTCCACCGAAATCTTCACGCCGCCTGTTGTTGGCGTGACTGTGGGTGTGAGTGTGGACGTGGGCGTGGGCGCCGCAGCGGCAGCTTCAGCCGCCGCAGCGCTGGGTGCTTCTGTTGGTGCCGCCGATGATGCTGGCGCTGCAGTGGCTGCTGCTGCTGCTGCTGCTGCTTCGTTGGCGGCCGGTGGCCTGCCTGCAGGCTGTGCAAAAACCACTGCGCCTGTGCCTGCTGCCAGCAGCGTCAGCAGCAGCAAGGCTGCGCAGCGCGCCAATTTCATTCGTGAAGTCGTTTCATTTGCTCAGCAGCCGCATCGCACCTTCCAGCCCCTGCAGCGACAGCGGAAACATGCGCTGGTTCATCAGCTGCTGCACCACGGCGATGCTCTGCCGGTATTGCCACACACCCTGCGGCTCAGGGTTGATCCAGGCGAATTTGGGGAACGCACCCGTCAGCCGCTGCAGCCATTCGGCGCCGGGCTCTTCGTTGTTGTATTCCACGCTGCCGCCGGGCTGCAAGATTTCATATGGGCTCATCGTGGCGTCGCCCACAAACACCAGTTTGTAGTCTTTGTTGTACTTGCGTATCACGTCCCAGGTGGCGAACTTCTCGCTGTAGCGGCGCTTGTTGTTCTTCCACATGAAGTCATATACGCAGTTGTGGAAGTAGAAAAATTCCAGGTGCTTGAATTCTGTTTTTGCGGCTGAAAACAGTTCTTCCACACGGTGGATGTGTTCGTCCATGGTGCCGCCCACGTCCATCAGCAGCAGCACCTTTACCTTGTTATGCCGCTCGGGCACCATTTTGATGTCCAGCATGCCGGCGTTGGCCGCCGTGCAGCGGACGGTGTCGTCAAGGTCCAGTTCGTCGGCCGCACCCTCGCGTGCAAAACGGCGCAACCGGCGCAGCGCCACCTTGATGTTGCGCGTGCCCAGTTCCTTGGTGTCGTCGTAATCCTTGTAGGCGCGCTGGTCCCACACTTTCACCGCACTTTTGTTGCGGCTGCCGGCCTGGCCGATGCGGATGCCCTGCGGGTTGTAGCCGTAAGCGCCGAAGGGGCTGGTGCCGCCAGTGCCGATCATCTTGTTGCCGCCTTCGTGGCGTTCTTTTTGCTCTTCAAAACGCTTTTTCAGCGTTTCCATGAGTTCATCCCAGCCCATCTTTTCGATCTTTGCCTTGTCTTCCGGGCTTAGCTCAAGCTCCAGGTTTTTGCGCA
>JAYUPP010000220.1:0-3702 GCA_043760045.1 Betaproteobacteria bacterium | reverse complement strand
AGCTGGTGGGCAACCTGTCGGGCAACACCGGCAGCAGCTTTGTGTGCAGCTACCACGCCTGGAGCTTTTGGCTGGACGGCAGCGTGCGTGCCATCCCGTTGGCCAAGGGCTATGAGGGCACACGCATGCAACGCGACAACCCCGACTGCAACATGCGGCGCGCCGCGCGTGTGGCCAGCTACCGCGGTTTTGTCTTCGCCAGCCTGCACGACGACGTGCCACCGCTGACGGAATTTCTGGGCGAAGCGCGCATCGCCTTCGACGACATGTGCGACCGCTCGCCGGTGGGCGAAGTGGAAGTGGTGCCCATCTGCCACCGCGTCATCCAGCATTCGAACTGGAAGTTCTTCATGGAAAACCAGCTTGATGCACTGCACCCCAGCGTGACGCACCAGTCCACCGGCATCGCGGCCGGGCGGGTGGAAAAGCGGTTGAAGTCAGAGCAGGGCAGCGCGCCGCTGTACTACCACTACCTGTCCACGTTTGCTTCCAGTTTTGAGCAGTGGGACAAAGTGCAAACGCTGAACTTCCCGCGTGGCCACGGCATCTTGAAGGCCTACATGGGACTGCGCCCGCAAGACCCCGACACAAAAGAATACGAAGCGCTGCTGGTGCAGGCTTATGGGCATGACAAGACTGAGGAATACCTGTCGCGCAGCATCCACCACGTGCTGGTGTACCCGTATCTGTCGGTGCAAAGCCCGTTGCAACAGCTGCGCTGTTTGCGGCCCATTTCTGCCGACAAAACGCTGTCAGAGATCTGGCATTTCCGACTCAAAGGAGCACCAGAGGCCATCTACCGCCGCAGCCTGTGGTACTACAACCTGGTGAACTCACCGGCCACGATGATCAACGCCGACGACCTGGAAAACTGGAGCAAGGGCCAATGGGGCCTGCAGTCCAGCAAAGGCCTGGAATGGGTGAGTTTTCACCGCGACTTCGGTCGCGACACCGAAGAAGGCGGCACGCTGCACAGCACACGCGGCACCTCTGAAGTGGTGATGCGCAACCAGTTCAAGGCCTGGCTGCAGTACATGCAGGCGTGATGCCTGAGCTCCCTCTCCCTTCTAGGGAGAGGGAGCAAAGCAAGATTCACCAGGAGATCGACATGAGCGTGTTCCGCAACATCCCAAGCGCCGGCCCCGACCTTGAACACTTGCTAACGCAAGAAGTGGTGATCGAAGCCGGCGCTGCGGTGGACAGCATGCCAGCCGCCACCGGTGCGCAGCGTGAAGCACCCGACCATTCACCGCGCGCGCCGCAAGCCGGTGCCACGGCCCCGGGCCGCACGCTGCACGCCACCGGCTTGCTGACAGCAGGCGCCGACCTGCAGCGCGAAGTGGAACAGTTTTTGTATCGCCAGGCCGAACTGCTGGACGACAAACAGTGGCAGCCCTACATCGACCTTTTCGCCGCTGAAGGTGTGTACTGGATGCCGGTAACGCCGCAGCAAACCGACTGGGAAGGATCGCCGTCGATCTTTGCCGAAGACCGTTTGATGATGGAAATTCGCAAAGGCCGCATCACGCACCCGAATGCCTGGTCGCAGGCGCCGATGTGGGAAACCAATCACCTGGTCAGTCAGGTTGCGCTGGAATCGGTGGCCGACCACGAGATCAAAGTGCGCTCGCGTTTTCACTTCATGGAACTTCGCCGCGACAATGTGCGGCACTTCGGTGGCCGTTACCAGCACACACTGGTGCGCGTTGCCGACGGCACGTTGCGCATCCAGTTGCAACGTGTGGATCTGTTCAACAGCCAGGCCCCGTTTGACTACGTGTTGCAGATCTGGGTTTGATTTTTTGCTGCTGAAACCCGCGCTGAAGCCGCGCCACCCACCAGGAGAATTCCCCTTGCCGACCACCTTTAACACTTTGTGCAAACGCGCCTGCGCTGCCGCCGCCAGCACCGTCGCCATCCCCATCGCAATCACCACGCTGGCCGGCCTGGCCAGCCCTGCGGCCTGGGCAGCCGACAAAGTGAAAGTGGGTTTTGTCAGCACGCTGTCGGGGCCTTCATCGGCGCTGGGCGTGGACATCCGCGACGGCTTTCAGCTGGCCGTCAAATTGAACGGCGGCAAGCTCGGCGGCCTGCCCGCCGAAGTGCTGGTCAGTGACGACCAGTTCAAGCCCGACGTGGCCAAGCAGCTGTTCGAGCGTTACGTCAAACGCGACAAGGTGGACTTCATGACCGGCGTGGTGTTCTCCAACATCATGCTGGCCGCTTTGCCCGAAGCACTGGACAACAAAACCATCTACATCAGCGCCAACGCCGCGCCGTCGTCGATCGCTGGCAAAGAATGCAACCCGCTGTTTTTCGCCGTCAGCTGGCCCAACGACGCTTACCACGAAGCGGCGGGGCAGCTGGCCAATCAGCGCGACATGAAAAGTGTGTATCTGCTGGCCCCCAACTACCAGGCCGGCAAAGATTCACTGGCCGGTTTTAAACGCACCTTCAAGGGCCAGCTGCTGGGTGAAAACTACACCAAGCTGGGCCAGCTGGACTACGCGGCCGAGCTGGCCGAAATACGCGCCGCCAAGCCGCAGGCGCTGTACATCTTTTTACCCGGTGGCATGGGCATCAACTTCATCAAACAGTTTGTCGGCGCCGGCCTGGGCACGAACATCACACTGCTGCTGCCGGGCTTCAGCGCCGACCAGGACGTGATCAACCCGGTGGGTGCGGCGATGTCGGGCCTGTTCAACACCGCGCACTGGTCGCCCGACCTGCCCAATGCAGCCAACGTGAAGTTTGTGGCCGAGTTCCAGAAAGAATACAAACGCGTGCCCACGCTGTATGCATCGCAGGGCTACGACGCGGCGCAGCTGATCAACGCCGCCGTGCGCGACGTCAAAGGCAAGCTCGAAGACCAGGAGGCCGTGCGCAAGGCTTTGAAGGCGGCACGGTTCGATTCGGTGCGCGGCAGTTTCAAGTTCAACAGCAACCAGTACCCGGTGCAGAACTACTACGTGCGCGTGGTGGGCAGCGACGGCAAGGGCGGGCTCATCAACAAAACCATCGGCGGGCCGATTCTGAAAGACCATGGCGATGCCTATGTGGGCGCGTGCCCGATGAAGCCTTGAACAGTTGCCTCTCCTTTGAATGGAGAGGCAGTCAAGTCGACCCATGCCATCGCTGTTGTTCATCGAACAGGCCTTGAACGGCCTGCAGTTTGGCCTGATGCTGTTTTTGCTGGCAGCAGGGCTAACGCTGGTGTTTGGCGTCATGGACATGATCAACCTGGCGCATGGCTCGCTGTACATGGTGGGCGCTTTCCTGGCCGCCTGGCTGGTGCAACAGACGGGTTCTTTTGTGTGGGGCGTGCTGGGCGCGGTGGTGCTAACGGCCGTGTTTGGCATGCTGCTGGAAGCCACGCTGCTGCGCACGCTGTACGCACGCGACCACCTGTCGCAGGTGCTGGCCACCTTCGCGCTCATCTTGATCTTGAACGACGGCGTGAAGATGCTGTTTGGCAACGACCTGCCGCTGTCGGCACCCGCTGCGCTCGACGGCCCGGTGCAGCTGCTGCCGGGTTTGTTGTACCCGGCCTACCGCTTGTTGATCTTGGGCGTGGGGCTGGCACTGGCGCTCGTGATGTACGTGCTGGTGGTGCACACACGCCTGGGTGCCTGGGTGCGCGCCGGTGCCAACAACAGGGTCATGACCGAGATGATGGGCGTCAACGTCAAAACGCTGTTCACC
>JAYUPP010000219.1:0-9732 GCA_043760045.1 Betaproteobacteria bacterium | reverse complement strand
GCGTTGAAGACGGCAAAGACGTGGTCTACCTGACGATGGCCGGCAGCAGTTCAGGCTATCGCTCGCTGTACCGCTATGAAGTGGGCCAGAACGTGCGGGCCGGTGACCTGGACCGCATCACGCTGGTGGGCGAGTCATCCGATCTCGCGCCTGCGGGGCAAGCCACCGCCACGCTGGACACCCGCTACAACCTGTATGTGAACACCATCGCCTTAGCCGGCTTTTCGGCCGACCTGGGTGTGTGGGATCTTTCAGCAGCAGCCTTGGCAAGCGGTGGTGCCAACCTGAACCGGGGCATCGAACTGGTGCTTGAAGACGGCACCGCCTTTGCCATGACCCACGAGTTCGCCATCGAATACGACGAAGCGCGGCAGAAGTACGTGCTGTGGGACGCCCGCAACCAGGGCCAGGTGTGGGAAACCGAAGCGGCTTACGACGCGCTGGGTGGCCTGCTCGAAACCTGGACGATTCGCCCGCTGTTCAGCACCACCGCACTGAGCCAGCCAACGGGCGCGTTGGCCGACGGCACGCCGGGTGCGACGTCGTTCACCGGCGTCATGGGCAAGTGGAAATACGTGCCCGAACTGAACGCCTTCCTGGCGCTGAACGAGTTCAACACGGTGACGCAGGACGCTGAAGTCTGGCTCTACCGGCCGCTGGACGCAGCGGGCGCGCGCAACCTGAACCTCACCCCCGATCTGGACCCGCTGCCGGGGCCCACGGCCGTGTCGGCGCCCGCCACCGCTTGGCTGGCGCTGGCCGGCCTGGCCGCGCTCTTCCTGCGCAGCAAGCGCCGCGTGGCGCGGTAATAAACAACGCCAGCGCCGCGCCTGCGGCTGCAACATGGGCAAGAGATTGGCTTAGCATTTGCTGACCTCACCCTCCACGACAGCGGCCCTCGGGGCCGCTGCCTGTTTCATGACCACAGATCTCAGCACCAAAGCGCCTGCAGCAGCCCGGGATCCTGTGGCGCCCACCGCACCCCCGGCCGCTTTGCTGCCGGGGGCAGCGCCTCGCGTCGCACCCACCCATGCGCCGATGCTGCAGTTTGCTGCGGTGAACGGCGAATTGCTCGTCGGTGGCCAGCTGCTCAGCCACCTGGCGGCCCGCGTCGGCCAGACGCCCTTTTTTGCCTATGACCGCGGCCTGCTGCAGCAGCGTGCGGCGCAGCTGCGGCAGGCGCTGCCGGCCGGCATCAAGCTGCATTACGCGCTGAAGGCCAACCCGATGCCGGCCGTGGTGGGCTTCATGGCGGGCCTGGTGGACGGCATCGACGTGGCGTCAGCCGGCGAACTGCAGGTGGCGCTGGACGCGGGTGCGAATCCGGCAGAAATCAGCTTCGCCGGCCCCGGCAAGCGGGACATTGAACTGCACCAGGCGGTGGCCGGCGGCGTGCTGGTGAATGTTGAATCGATGCGCGAATTTCCGGTGCTGGCGCAGGCCTCGCAAGCGCTCGGCTTGCCCGCACGTGTGGCGCTGCGCGTGAACCCCGACTTCGAGCTCAAGGGCTCGGGCATGAAGATGGGCGGCGGGCCGAAGCAGTTTGGTGTCGATGTGGAAGTGGTGCCACAGGCGCTGGCCGCGATGCGCAGCCTGGGCCTGGCCTTTGAAGGTTTTCATCTCTTTGCCGGTTCACAAAACCTGCGTGCCGAATCAATCTGCGAGGCCCAGCAAAAGAGTTACGCACTCGCGCTGCGCCTGGCCCTGGAGGCCGGTGTCGAGATCCGGTTTTTGAACCTGGGTGGCGGTTTTGGCATTCCTTACTTCCCGGGCGAGCGGCCGCTGGACCTGGCACCGGTGGCTGCGAATCTGGCCGAAATCCAGCTGCGTGCGCGCCGGGAAATGCCGGCCGCCAGCCTCGTCATCGAGCTGGGGCGCTACCTGGTGGGTGAGGCCGGGGTGTACGTCACGCGGGTGGTCGACCGCAAGGTGTCGCGCGGCCAAATCTACTTGGTCACCGACGGCGGCTTGAATCACCACCTGTCGGCATCGGGCAACTTCGGCCAGGTGGTGCGCAAGAACTACCCGGTAACGATCGTCAACCGCAGGGCGTCCACCCAACGCGAAGTGGTCTCGGTGGTGGGGCCGCTGTGCACGCCGCTGGACCTGTTGGCCGACCGCATGGAACTGCCCGCCGCCGATGTCGACGACCTGGTCGTCATCTTCCAGTCGGGTGCCTACGGCGCCAGCGCCAGCCCGCAGGCGTTCCTGGGCCACCCACGTTGCGCCGAGGTGCTGGTCTGAGGCGGGTTTGACACCTTCACGGGGCCGCTAAAATGGCGGGTTGGCCGGCGGCAACGTCGGTCAACCCACCACCCCACCCCACAGGACGGCCCGACGTGTTCATCTCCCAAGCCTTTGCCCAAACCGCCCCCGCTGCTGCCACGGGCGGCGCCGAATCCACGCTGATCAGCCTGCTGCCGCTGGTGCTGATGTTTGTGGTGCTCTACTTCATCATGATCAGGCCGCAGATGAAGAAGCAGAAAGAACACAAAGCCATGATCGAAGCCATCGCCAAGGGCGACGAAGTGGTGATCGCCGGCGGCATGCTGGGCCGTGTGGCCAAGCTGGGTGACAGCTACATGCATGTAGAGGTGGCCAGCGGCGTTGAAGTGCAGGTGCAGCGCGGCGCCGTGATGCAAGTGCTGCCCAAAGGCACTTTCAAGTAAAGCAGATGAACCGCTACCCCTGGTGGAAATACGCGCTGCTCGGCGCCGCTTTGTTGATCGGGCTGCTGTACACAGCACCCAACTTCTTTGGTGAAGCGCCTGCCGTGCAGGTGTCGGGCGGCAAGTCCACGGTGCGCGTGGACAACAGCACCGTCAGCCGCGTTCAGCAGGCTTTGAAAGACGCTGCGGTGAGCGCCGAACGGGTGACCTTCGAAGGCACTTCGGTGCGGGCGCGTTTCAAAGACACTGACACGCAGATCAAGGCCAAAGACGCCATCAACAAGGCGCTGAACCCTGACGCTGCCGACCCGCGCTACATCGTGGCGCTGAACCTGGTGTCCGATTCACCGGCGTGGATGGCCAAGCTGCATGCGTTGCCGATGTACCTGGGGCTGGACTTGCGCGGCGGGGTTCACTTCCTGCTGCAGGTGGACATGCGCGCGGCCGTCAAGCAGCAGGTGGACACTTACGCCAGCGACGCGCGCAACGCGCTGCGCGAAAAACGCATGCGGTTTGCGGGCATCACGCGTGACGGCTCGGGTCTGATCGTCAACCTGCCTGATGCCAGCGTGGGCCCGGCCGCGCGCGACATGTTGGCCGAGCGCCTGCCCTCTTTGAAATGGGCCACCGAGCCGGCCGCTGACGGCGCGCTGCGCCTGGTGGGCCGCCTGGAAGCCAAGACCATCACCGACATCGGTGCGCAGGCGCTGAAGCAGAACATCGAAACGCTGCACAAACGCGTCAACGAACTGGGCGTGGCCGAACCCGTCATCCAGCAGCAAGGCCTGGACCGTGTGGTGGTGCAGCTGCCGGGTGTGCAAGACACGGCACGCGCCAAAGACATCATCGGCCGCACCGCCACGCTGCAGTTCAGGCTGGTGGAGCCTGACACGTCGGCAGCGGCTGAGACTGTGCCGCAGCGGCGCAACGGCGAAGGCGCGCCAGTGATGATCGGCCTCAAACGCGACGCCATCGCCACCGGTGAACAGCTCAAGCAGGCCAATGCCACGATTGACAACGAACAGCGCCCTGCCGTTTCAGTGCGGCTGGACGATGTGGCCGGCCGCGCGATGCGCACCATCACGCGCGAAAACCTGGGCAAGCCCATGGCCATCGTGCTCTATGAAAAGGGCAAGGGCGAAGCGATCTCGGTGGCCACCATCCAGGGCGAATTTGGCACCGACTTCCAGATCACCGGCAACTTTTCTCCGCAAGAAACCGCCGACCTGGCGCTGCTGACAAGAGCCGGCGCGCTGGCCGCGCCGATGGAATTTATCGAAGAACGCACCATCGGCCCGAGCCTGGGCGCCGAGAACATCGCGCAGGGCTTTAACAGCGTGCTCTATGGCTTCATCGCCATTGCCGTCTTCATGTGCGCTTACTACCTGCTGTTTGGCGTTTTTTCCACCGTCGCACTGGCATTTAACTTGTTATGTCTGGTGGCTGTGCTGTCGATGCTGCAGGCCACGCTGACACTGCCCGGCATGGCCGCCATCGCGTTGACGCTCGGCATGGCCATTGACGCCAACGTGCTGATCAACGAACGCGTGCGCGAAGAGTTGCGCAGTGGTGCCGCGCCGCAGCAGGCCATCCATGCCGGCTACGAACGCGCGTGGGGCACCATCCTCGACAGCAACGTCACAACGCTGATTGCCGGCCTGGCCTTGTTGGCTTTTGGTTCAGGCCCGGTGCGCGGATTTGCCACCGTGCACTGCCTGGGCATCCTGACCTCAATGTTCTCTGCGGTGATGTTCTCGCGCGGCTTGGTCAACCTGTGGTACGGAGGCCAGAAAAGACTGAAGTCGGTGTCGATAGGACAGATCTGGCGGCCCGACGGCGGTGCAAGCGAAAGTGCGGGCGAAAGTGCGCGCGAAACTGCGGGCGGTGCAACCGGCGGTGCTGCTGCTGCTGTCAATGCATCAGGCCGGGCCTTGGCCGACGACGCCAAAGCCTGAACGCCACCGGAGCACCACCATGGAATTTTTCCGCTTCAGCAAAGACATCCCGTTCATGCGCCATGCCTTGGTGCTGAACGTCATTTCTTTCATCACTTTCGCGCTGGCTGTGTTTTTCCTCGCCACGCGCGGCCTGAACCCGTCGATTGAATTCACCGGCGGCACCCTGCTTGAGGTGCAGTACGCGAGCAGCGCCGACATTCCGCGCACCCGCCACGCGGTGGAAAAGCTGGGTTTTGGCGAGGTGCAGGTGCAGACCTTCGGCACTTCGCGCGACGTGCTCATACGCCTGCCGGTGCGCACCGATGTCAAGCAGATAGAAGTGGCCGGCATCGTTTTCAAGGCACTGTGCAGCGCCGAAGCGGGCACCGTCACGACACTGCAGGTGAACACGCCACAAGGCGGGCAGATCAGCCGCCCTTCGTGCGCCAAAGCCGACAAGAGCGAACCGCTGGTGCTGACGCGCACGGAATTCATCGGCCCTTCTGTGGGCGCTGAGTTGTATGAAAACGGCGCCTGGGCTTTGCTCGTCACCGTGCTGGGCATCATGGCTTATTTGGCCGTGCGCTTCGAGTGGAAGTTTGCCGTCGCCGGCATCGTGGCCAACCTGCACGACGTGGTCATCATCCTCGGGTTTTTTGCCTTCTTCCAGTGGGAGTTTTCGCTCGCCGTGCTGGCGGCCATCCTGGCGGTGCTGGGCTATTCGGTGAACGAATCGGTGGTCATCTTCGACCGCGTGCGCGAAACCTTCCGCAAGTTCCGCAAGCTCACCACGCCCGAGACCATCGACCGCGCCATCACCAGCACCACCAGCCGCACCATCATCACGCACGGCAGCACGCAGCTGATGGTGCTGTCGATGCTGATCTTCGGCGGCCCCACGTTGCACTACTTCGCCGTGGCACTGACGATCGGCATACTTTTTGGTATCTATTCGTCAATTTTTGTCGCCGCCGGCATTGCCATGTGGCTGGGTGTGAAGAGGGAAGACCTGGTCAAAGGCGGGGGTGGCAAGGACCTGGACCCGAGCGACCCGAACGCGGGAGCGGTGGTGTAGAGTGGATCGAAATGCCTTCCATTCGTTGCACAGTTACTTGACATGGCCACCCGCGCCCAGTTTGAAAACATCGCCGGACAGGCGCGGCGGCTCTACATCGAAGAACTCGTCAAGGGCCTGACGCCCTTGATCCAGGCGGTGATCGACACCGCCCGCGTGCTGCTCGACAAACCCTCGGAGCACGCCGTTTTCCAGCGCCGGCGCGACCTGATGCAATCGCTGATGACGGGCGCCCAGGGCTGGCACCGCAGCATCGTCAGCAGCCTGCGGCACTTGCTGAGCACCGGCCATTCGCTGTCGCGTCCGGCCGAGCTGTCCAGCCTGGCCAACGCCAGCCGCGAGTCGCTCAGCCTGGTATCAGACGACACCATCGACCTGGAAATCGTCACTTCGCGGCTGGCGCTGGCCATCATGGACCGCGCGTCGTGGGAATTTTCCGACCTGCGTTCACGCGTCGCGCACCTGGAAGGCCGCAAGGAACTGGACCCGCAGGACATGCTGCGCGCCCACGTGCTGGCGCGCATCGTTTTCGATGCCTGGCGCGCATCAGCGCTGACGCTGGACGGCTGGCGCGAAGTGCAGACCACACTGAACGATGAATTTGCGCTGCTGGTGGAAGAGGCTTACCACGAGGCCAACCGCTGGCTGTGTGAACAGGGTGTGTTGCCTGAAGTGGACCTGCGGCCCTTCATCCGCCGTTCACGCACCCACCCGCAGGCCACGCTGACCTGGCAGGTGGGCAGCGGTTTCATCGGCCTGCACCCGGGTGACGGCAGCAGCACCATCGTCACTGGCAGCTCGGTGTTTGCCAGTGGCACCGGTGGCGCCGTGGGCAAGCTGGGCAGCGGCCATACCGTTGGCCATTCCGGTGGGTTCCACAGCAGCGGGCAGGGTGGCGGGCACGCCGGCGCAGCAGGCTCGGCAGCAGGTTCAGCGGCTGGCCGCGCCCTGGGCAGCTGGCAAGGCACCGACAGCCTGAGCCCCGGCCAGGTGAGCGACGAAACGCGACTGATGACGCGCACCGCGCCGCTGGCGCGCAGCCAGGAAAACGCTGAAGCCGTGATGGGCCGCTTGAACCGCCTGGTGGCGCGCCACGTGCCCGACTTCGGCGTGCCTTCCAGGCCGCAGGGTTTGCGCGCGCCGGTACCGCTGTCTGAAGGCCTGTCGCGCGCCATACACAACGCACAAGTCGGCATCCAGCAGCGGCTGGCACCGGTGTCGCCCGGCGGTTTTGTCGTCACCACGCCGGTGATGCTGGACGAACTGCAGCAGCGCAAGCAGGTGCTGAAAAAGGCCGCTGCCACGTCCGAAGAGCGGGCCACCATCGAGATCGTGGCGCTGCTGTTTCAAAGCATCCTGACCGAAGACCGCATCCCGGCGGCCATCCGCGTGTGGTTTGCGCGGCTGCAGATGCCGGTGCTGCGTGTGGCCGTCACCGAGCCCGACTTCTTTGCCACGGTTGACCACCCGGCGCGGCGTTTGATCGACCGCATGGGCGCCTGCGTGATGGGCTTTGACACCACCAGCGGCCGCGGCGTGGGCGAATCGCTGTCCAAAGAGATCAAGCGCATCGTGCAGGTAGTGGAGGCTTACCCCGACACCGGCCGGCGTGTTTTCCAGACCGTGCTCACCGAGTTCGAGAAGTTCCTGGAGCATTACTTCAAGAACGAAAACGAGGCCACCAAAAAAGGCGTCTCGCTGGCCCAGCAGGTGGAGCAGCGCGAGACGCTGGCCATCCAGTACACGATCGAGCTGCGGCGCATGCTCAATGAAGTGCCGGTGCAGGAAGGCGTGCGCCAGTTTCTGTTCCACGTCTGGGCCGATGTGCTGGCCACCTCGGCGGTGCGTTTTGGTGGCCAGGGTGCGCAGACACGCACGATGAAACGGGCGGCGGCCGACCTCATCTGGTCGGCCAGCGCCAAGGTCACGCGTGAAGAACGCGCCGAGGTGCTGCGCCGGCTGCCGCCGCTGCTCAAGTCGTTGCGTGAAGGCATGGCTGCCGCAGGCATGGACGCGACGCGGCAAGACGAGCAGATTCATCAGCTGAACAACGCGCTGGCGGCGGCTTTTACGGCCAAGGCCGCTGTCATTCCCGACGACCGGCTGCGCGAGATGATGGAGCGATTGGAGACGCTTGAAGAGCTCTTGCCCGACGCCAAAGACGTAGAGATCGACGAGTCGATGGTGCTCGACCTGTCGGGTCACCAGAATTCAGAACTGGAAGTGGTGCTCGAAGGCGGCTCGTTGCCGACGCCGGCCATGATCGCCTGGGCGCGTGAGCTGCAGGTCGGCAGCTGGTACATGCTGGAGCGCGGCGGCCGCAGCGAAGCCGTGCAACTGGCCTGGCAGGGCATGCGCAACCAGCTGGCGCTGTTTGTCACGCAGCAGGGGCGCTGTGTACTGTTTCAGCAGCACCGGCTGGCGTCTTATCTGCAGGCCGGGTTGTTGCTGCCTGCCCAGGATGAAGCGCTGACGGTGCGCGCCACGCGCAGTGCGCTGGCCAAGCTGGATGTGGATGGGTCGCGGTTGTTGAGTTGACCCCAGCCGCCAAGACGGCTGCCCAGGGAATCAGCCGCTGGCCGGGCTGAAATCAGTGAATCAGCCGGTCTTCGGTGGCCACAAAAAGCTCGTCCAGAATCAGCGCGTCGGGCTCTTCACCCAGGCTCCAGAAGACCATCAACACGATGATCTTCAGGTCTTCCAGGTCCATCTGGCCACAACCCACGGCCAGCGCGCGGTCGATGACCATTTCACGCATCGCGGCGGACAACACACCGGCCGAACCCAGGAAGGTGATGAAGCCGATGGATTCTTGACCGAGCACTTCCTGCTCTTCGGCGGTGTAGATGCGCACGCTGCCCTGCACCGGGCTGCCGGTGCAGGCTTCAGCTGAATCGGCCAGGCCATCCAGCCAACGCAAAGCGTCCTGGATTTCTTCGGTATCGAACCCCACGGCAGACAATTTGCGAGACAACAACTTGGGCGCCGGGCAGGCGTCAGGGCGCCAGTAGTTCTCGTAAAGGTAGACGAGCACATCAAACATCGATTCACTATACCCGAGCGGCCCCTGTTGGCCGCCAGCTGGCGGCGCAGCCGCGGCGCGCCGGGGGGAATTTTTCAGCCGCTGCGGCGGCGCTGATACAGGCCCCCCGGCAGGCGCGCCACCAGGTCTTGCAGCTCCAGTTCCAGCAGCTTGCCCGCCAGCGCCGAAGCCGGCCAGCCGGTGCGCGACACCAGCGCGTCGGTGGTGACGGGGTCGTCGCCCAGCGCATCGAGCAGCGCCTGTTCGGGGTGTACCACTTCGGCTTTGGCGCCGCCTGCCGGGGCCTCGGATGCAAACAAGGGCCGCTGTACCGAAGCCGCCGGCCGCAGTTCTTCCAGTATGTCCGGCGCTGATTCCACGAGTTTGGCGCCCAGCTTGATCAGCGCGTGGCAACCGCGCGACTGCACGGCGTGGATGGATCCGGGGATGGCAAAGACCTCGCGGCCGGCTTCGCTGGCCAGCCGCGCCGTGATCAGCGAGCCCGAACGCAGTGCCGCCTCGACCACCAGCGTGCCCTGGCTCAGGCCGGCGATGATGCGGTTGCGCTGCGGAAAGTGCTGGGGCAGCGCCGGTGTGCCGGGTGCGTATTCGCTGACCACGGCACCGTGCTGCGCGATGCGTTTTGCCAGCACCTGGTTGCGCGGCGGGTAGACGCGGTCCAGGCCGGTGCCCACCACCGCCACCGTAACGGCTGCAGTGAGCGCCGCCGCCCCTGGCGGGGTTTCGCCACCGGCAGCCCGGCTGCAGGCCAAGGCTCCTTCGTGCGCTGCCGCGTCGATGCCCGCAGCCAGGCCTGAAACCACCACGAAGCCACTTTCAGCCAGGCTGCGCGCGAAAGCACGGGCGTTGTCCAGACCTTGCGCGGTGGCACTGCGGCTGCCCACCACGGCCACGCTGGGCGCCAGCAGCGCTGCTGGCGCGCCTTGCACGTACAACAACAACGGCGGGTCGGCGGTTTGCAGCAGTTGCGGCGGGTAACCGGCGTCGCCCAGCTTCAGCACATGGTGG
>JAYUPP010000218.1:0-3716 GCA_043760045.1 Betaproteobacteria bacterium | reverse complement strand
TGGTGGTGGTGGCCGCCAGCCCGCGCGGGCGCGGCGCGCGGGCTCAGCTGACGCAGGCCGCACCGGCTGCCGATGACAGCGCACTGGTACAGCGCACGCTGCAGATGCTGCAAAACACGGCGGCGCAACGTGATGTGGATGGCCAGGCCACGCCGCTGGAAGAGCTGGACTACAGCCACGACACGGCCAGCCACCACGCGGCCATCAACACCCCCGCCGTGGGCCGCGGCCTCTTTGGCGGCACCGGCCTGGGCGCGGCCGACATCGACGCCTTGCGGCCTTATGTCGTGAACCTGCGCCAGGGCCGTTTTTCACATGACGGGCTGATGGTCAGCAGCGAAGCCGATGTGGACAGCCTGCTGTTTGAACACGCTGCCGCAGCGGCGAAGCAGGCGGTGGCTGAAGGCAGGCCATTCAAGCTGCTGCTCTACGCCCACGGCGGGCTGGTCAAAGAGTCGGCCGGCCTGGCCACGGCGCGCGCCCATGCGGGCTGGTGGCGCGACAACGGTGTCTACCCGGTGCACTTTGTCTGGGAGACCGGGTTCTTCGAGTCGGTGCGCGACCTGCTGACACGTTCGCAGGAAGCCGCCGGCGGCAGCCGCAACATCTTCAGCGACTACTTTTCAGACCCGCTGCTGGAACGTGGCGCACGCGCGCTGCAAGCGCCGCGCATCTGGGGCGCCATGAAAAGCTCGGCCCAACTTGCCAGCCTGAGCACCGGCGGTGCACGTTATTTCCTGGAACGGCTGCTGGTGTTCTGCCAGCAGTTCAAGCAGCTGCACGGGTCGCAGGGTGGCAGCCTGGAACTGCATGCCGCTGGGCACAGCGCGGGCTCCATTTTCATGGCGCACCTGCTGCAGGCGGCGGCCGGCATCAGGGGCCTGCCGGTGTGCAGCAGCCTGCACCTGATGGCGCCCGCGCTGCGCGTTGATGTTTTCAAACAGTTGCTGCAGCCGCTGCTGGGCCAGGGTGTGGATGCGTTGACCGTGTACACGATGCGGCGCGACTTCGAGCGTGACGACCACTGCGCCAAGGTCTACCGCAAGTCTTTGTTGTACTTTGTCGCGGCCGCTTGCGAACCCGAACTGGAGGTGCCCATCCTGGGCCTGGAAGACAGCCTGCGCGGCGACAACACGCTGGCTCGTTTTTTTGGCCTGGGCCATGGCGGCCCGGGGCGGGCCGAAGTGGTGTGGTCGCGCAGTGTGGCAGCCGTTGGGTTGAACGCCAGCCGCGCCACCGCCCATGGCGAGTTCGACAACGACGCGCCCACCATGGAATCCATCGCGCGCCGCGTGCTGGGTTTTGACGACACCACACCCTTGGCGCGGCGCTTTCCCACCGGCGGCAGTCGCGACGCAGCCGACCCCTGGCTGGACGGCGTTGACTGGCCACCCGAATTTCCGCGCGGCGGCAACGCCATCTCTGCACAAGCAACTAACGTCACAACGACACAGACCATGGACACAACACCCCAACCTGCACCTGCAGCCCCGTCCCTGGTGGCCGGCAGTGCACCCAGCGGCCGCCGTCTGGCGTTGTGCGTGGGCATCGACACCTATGCCACGGCGCCGCTGTCGGGCTGCGTGAACGACGCACGCCAGTGGCAGCAAACCCTGCAAGCTTTGGGTTTTTCGGTCAGCACCCTGTTCAATGAAGAAGCCCGGCACGGGCCGCTGGTGGCCGCCATCGGGCAGCTGTTTGCGCAAGGTCGCCCGGGTGATGAACTGGTGCTGCAGTTTGCCGGCCACGGCACGCAGGCGCCCGACGTGGACGGTGACGAGGCGCGCGGCGACACACCGGGGCTGGACGAAGCGCTGTGCCCGCACGACTTCGACGCCGGGCCGCTGCTGATAGACGACGACCTTGGCGACCTGATCAGCGGCCTGGCTGCGGGTGTGCAGCTCACGCTGTTCATGGACTGCTGCCATGCCGGCACCAATTCTCGTGCCGCGCCACCACCCAGAAGCAAAGCCCGCTCGGTGCGCTTGACCACCGGCCAGAAAGAAGCCTTTGTGCAGTGGCGCCTGCAGCAGCAGGTGCCAGCGCGGCGCCGCGCCAAACGCGCGGCCAGCGACCCGGTGGAGGTGAATTTCGGCGCCTGCCAGTCGCGCGAACTGGCCTGGGAAAGTGAAGGCCAGGGTGAATTCACGCTGCGCGCCACACGCATCTTGCAAAGCGGCGGTGCGGCACTCACGCCCGACGAGTTCTACCGCCGCGTGGTGGACGCATTTGGGCAAGATCGGCGCCAAACGCCGCACATGGAAGCGCCGCCCGCGCGCTTGTCGGCGAGCCTGTTTCGCGCGCCGGGTGGCTGACGGGTGATGGCTGATGGCTGACGGCTGACGGCTGACGGCTGACGGCTGACGGCGGGCGGCATTGACGCCGCCCGAAGACCTATTTGCCAGCCACTGCCGTCGCTGCAGCAGCCTTCGGCAGCTCAACGCTGAAGCCGTGGGGCTCGGCCGTCAATGCGTGGATCTGGCCATTGCGTGCGGCCTGGCGGGCTTCGGCACGCACGCCGTCGCGGCTGCGCTGCGCGATGAAGCGGGTTTCGCTGCCCACGCTGGCTTCGTTGACCTGCAGGGTGCCTTCAGCACGGGCCAGCTTCAGGTCGGCCAGCACCGCAGCGCGGGTGGTTTGTGACCTCACCACTTGCGGGTATTCGTAGGTGGCTTCCTGAGCCAAAACGGGGCCGCTGGCGGCGGCAAAGGTCAGGGCGATGGCGGCAAACAGGTGTTGGGTGTTCATGATGGGTGTCCTTCAGTTGACGGGGTGGGAGATGTTGTTTTGAGAACTGCAGCGGAGCTTGCATTTCACAAGGGGCCGGCGCTGCGCCGACCTCTGAAACGAATTCTGAAAACCCAAAACCATGGTTGCCGAACACGCAGATGACAAATTCGTAATCTCGGGCTGCGCTGAAAAATGCGACCATGCCGGCCGTTGAAGTTAGCCTTAAAGATCGGCCCACCATGCGCCTGTTGGTTGTTGAGGACGAAGCCAAACTCGCCCAGTACCTGCACAAGGGCCTGGGTGAAAACGGCCATGTCGTGGACGTGGCGCGTGACGGCATTGAAGGTCGCCGGCTGGCCACAGGCGGTGAATACGACCTCGTGCTGCTGGACATCATGCTGCCGGGTGTGGACGGTTACGGCGTGCTGGCTGCACTGCGTGCCCAAAGCCGCTACACGCCGGTGCTGATGCTCACAGCGCGCGACAAGGTGGAAGACCGCGTGCGCGGGCTTGAGCAAGGCGCTGACGATTACCTGGTCAAGCCTTTTGCTTTTTCTGAACTGCTGGCGCGTGTGGGCGCCCTGCTGCGCCGTGGCGCGCCGGGGGTAGGGCAGATGGGCGCGCAGGCTGCGACGCAGCTGCGGCTGGCCGACCTGGAAATGGATCTCGTGGCGCGCAAGGTCGCGCGCGGCGCGCAACGGCTGGACCTTACGGCCAAGGAATTCAACCTGCTGGCGCTGCTGCTGCGCCGGCGCGGCCAAATCCTGTCGCGCACCACACTGGCCGAACAGGTGTGGGACATGAACTTTGATTCCGACACCAACGTGGTGGAAGTGGCGGTGCGCCGCCTGCGCGCCAAATTGGACGACCCCTTTGACACCAAGCTGTTGCACACCGTGCGCGGCATGGGTTATGTGCTGGAAGATCGCGCGCCATGAACACGTCTACCGCCACGGCTGCCACGCCGCCGCTGCCCGCCGTGCCCG
>JAYUPP010000217.1:0-3718 GCA_043760045.1 Betaproteobacteria bacterium | reverse complement strand
AACGTCGCCACGGAGCCAACCGCCAACACTGCCGACCGCGCCGACGCAGCGACACCGCGCGACCACCGCGACACCGTGCTGGTGCTGCTGACCGACGGCCGCAATACCGCTGGCGAAATGCCCCCCTTGCCAGCGGCGCGATGGGCTGCCGCAGCGCGTTTGCGGATCTACACCATCGGCGTCGGCGGTGGCGGCGATGAAGACAGCGACCTCGACGAAACCACCCTGAAAGCGATTGCCGCAGCCACCGACGGTGCGTACTTTCACGCCACCGATGCGGCTGCGTTGCAACTGGCGTATGCGCAGATGGACCGGCTCGAACCGGCGGCCGCGCGCGATCAGTGGGTGCAACCCCGCGACGAGTGGTTTGCCTGGCCTCTGGCGCTGGCGTTGCTGCTGAGCGTGCCCGCGGTTGCGCTGCGAGAACGTCGGTGGAGTTGATCGCCGCACTGCTGGCGGAAGCACAGCGCACCGCTGCGCATGGGGTCTCGGTGTTCCACTTTTTGCGCCCCGCGTGGCTCATCGCACTGCCATGCCTGTGGGCGCTTGCAGCGTGGCTGGCCCGACGCAGCGCGACGGCGGGCGCGTGGAGCCCGCACATCGACGCCGCGCTGCTGCAGGTGTTGCGCTTGCCTGACTCGGGTGCCGCAGCGGATGTCAGCCAGCGCGCGGCGGGCCGCGACCGCAGCACGCCGTGGCGCTGGCTGGCATGCGCCTGGACCCTGGCCGTGCTGGCACTCGCCGGGCCGACCTGGCAACGCGAACCGGCCGCCGGCTACGCAGCGCCCGACAGCTGGGTGCTGGTGCTCGATTTGTCGCCCTCGATGAATGCGCCCGACGCGCCTACGTCCACGGCAACGACTGTGACCACGACCATGCCCATGGCCGCGTCTGCGCCGACGCTGCAGCAAGGTCCTGATAGAAGCACCCGCGCGCGCTACGCAATCGACAACCTGTTGAGTGGCTCGAAAGGTGCGCGGGTGGCGCTGGTGGTGTTCAGCGACGCGCCCTACACCGTCACCCCGCTCACCGACGACGTGGCCACCATTCGCGGCCTCACCGGCCCGCTGGTGCCCGACATCTTGCCGACCCGCGGCGATCGACTGGCCCCCGCGTTGTCCGTGGCGCAGCAGCTGCTGGAACGCAGCGCCAGCCGCGGCGGTCAGGTGGTGGTGATTACTGACGGCTTTGCCGACGAAGCCGCCGCGCTCAGCGCTGCCGAACTGCTGCGTGCACGCAAAAGCACGCTGCATGTGCTGGCGATCGGAAGCACCGCGGAAACCTCCACAGCGCGCACCGCAGTGAGCACCACAACGAGCATCGCCGCGCCCACCGGCAACGCCATCACGGCGACCACGGCACTGCCCACACCGCCCCCGCCCACCGACCACGCCGCGCTGCAACGCCTGGCAAACGCTGGCGGCGGGCGGGTGTTCGACGCCACGTCGGTGATGGCGCTCACGGCTGATTTGCATTCGCGCGCCAGCCGCAACTCGATGACGACCATCTCTGCCACTACTACCAACACTATCAACACTGCCACCACCGAGGCCGCTGTACCGGCTGAGCGTTGGCGTGATGCCGGTGGCTGGTTGCTGCCGTTGGTGTTGTTGAGCGCAGCAGGGTTGGCGCGTCGCGGTTGGTGGAGTGATTGATGCGGTTGCGCATGCCAGCACCAACCGACACCCGCACCAGCGCGGGGCAGCGCACGCCGCGCGCGAACCGGGCATTCCCAACCTCATTGGTGTGGTCACCGCGGTGGTCACTGCGGTGGTCCCCGCGGTTGTCATCACAGTTGTCTTCGCAGTGGGCAGCAGTCGTGTCGCACATGCCAACCTCGGCGTCGGTGGCGTCGGTCGTGCGGCCTGCAGTGATTTCGACCGTGCTGCTGTGTTGCACAGCCGAGGCGTGCGCGCAAACCTCGAACCGTTGGGCCGCGTGGTGGCACACCGATGACCAGCGCGCCGAGGCCGCGCTGCGCGCCGGCGATGCGGCCCGCGCCGCGCGCACCTACACCGACCCGCGCCGCAAAGCCTTTGCACAGCTGCAAGCTGGTGCGCACCGCGACGCTGCCGCAGGCTACGCGGCGCTTGACGATGCCGAGTCGGCTTACAACCGCGGTAACGCATTGGCACGCGCAGGCGACTTGCAGTTGGCGTTGCAGGCCTATGACAACGCACTGGCCAAAAACCCGGCCGACCTGGCCGCGCAACGCAACCGCGCGTTGGTGGCCGCCGCGCTGGGCCAGCCGCCACAAGGCGGCGGGCAAGCGCGTGGGCCGTCACCATTGGCCGGCGGCGGTGCCGCACCACAGCCCACCGCACCTGCCGCATCGCAACAACGTGGTGCCCAACCACCTGGCCGCGAAGCCAGCGCAGGCGACTCCCGCAACGCTGGCGAGCTGCGCGCGCCGAACGCACTCAACACACCGAACACCGACCGCAGCGCCGATGCGGCCCGGTCATCGGCTGCGCAACCAAACGCCGCCACGCGCGCGGACGAACCGGCCACCGACTCCGCAGCGCAGGCACGACGCGACCTGGCCGGTTCGCGCGGCCCAGCGCCGGTGCCCAACGGTGCGGCAGCGGATGGCGACGCCGCGCCAACAGGCCAGGCCGATGCACGGCATCAAAACCGCACCGCGCCGACCGAGCAGCAACTGGCCGAGGCGCAATGGCTGCGTCGTCTGCCCGATGACGCTAGCGGCTTGCTGCGCCGCAAGTTCTTGATTCAGTATCAAATCCGCGAAGGCAACCCGCCATGACGCGCGGCCACGGCACAAGCCGTGCGGCGCATGCATGGTCGCGTTGCGCGAGGTTTGCCGACTGGCTGACTTTTTGCACGCTGTGTTTTTGCCTGCTCTGCTCTTGCCTGCTGAACACCGCACACGCCGCCGTGACCGCGTCAGTCGACCGCACGCAGCTGCGCGCCGGCGACTGGGTTCGGCTGACGCTGCAAAGCGACCGCAGTGCAGACGACCTGCCCGATCTGCGCGTACTTGAAAAAGACTTCGAGATCATCAGCAGCAGCGCATTGCGTGCGTCTGTGCGTTCCTCTGTGCGTTCATCTGTGCGTTCATCTGTGCGCCCAGGCGACGTGCGCGCCTCGCGCGAATGGCTGCTGACACTGATGCCGCGGCGCAGCGGTCGCATTGAGCTGCCTCGTGTCGCGTGGGGCGGCGAAAAATCAGCGGCGATCGAACTCATCGTGACGCCAGGCAGCGCGACTGCGGGTCTGCAAACGGGTCCACAAGCGGGTCAACAAACGGGTCAACGAGCCGGCCAGCGCGCGAGTGCAAGTGCAAGTGCAAGTGCAGGTGCAAGGGTAGAGGGGAAAAGGGCTTGAGAAGATATCAGTCTAGCGGGTTGACTAGACGATGATGTTTGACTGGTAGGTGTAAGATTCATGCACGAAGGTGCTGCCACTGTTCTTAGTGAATCTGCCGTGCCGTCATTCCTATACAGCTGTTCAAACGGATTCAAAGGCCAGGATCTCTGTTCTGCACTGTATCCTTCAAGAACATTCTTTGCAGGGACATAAGAGTCTCCTAAGGAGAGAGCCTTCCTCAAAGCAGGTAGGGTACGATGGACTTCTGGTGCCGTGGGGACGGCTTGTGCGTTGTGTGTGATCATGTTAACACGATTTGAGATCCCATCATTACCATCATCCCGCACTACTTCTTTTTCTCTAATCTCTGGAGTCGGTTCGATCATGTACC
>JAYUPP010000216.1:0-3721 GCA_043760045.1 Betaproteobacteria bacterium | reverse complement strand
CATCAGCCAGCGTTCGCTGGCCCCCGGTGCACAACTGCCTTCGGTGCGGCACTGCGCCCTGCAGCACGCAGTGAGCACCAGCACCGTGGTAGCCGCCTATGACCTGCTGCAGGCGCGTGGCCTGGTGCAGGCGCGGCCCCAGAAAGGTTTTTTTGTGCGGGAAGCGGCGGCAGAGAAGCCGCGCGGCAGCAGCAGTGCGGCGCAGGCCGACCGGGCGCCAGCGCTGCCGCCAGCGGCCCCGGTGGACGCCACGGCGCTGATACGCAGCATGTTCCAGGTGCAGGGCAGCAAAGCTTCACCCGGCATGGGCACGCTGCCCGAAAGCTGGCTCGACGCTGCACCGCTGCTGCGCGCGCTGCGCCAGGTGTGCAGCCGCAATAGCGCGTCCACCGCGTCCACCACGTCCACCGGCTCCAGCGACTGGCTGCGCTACGGCGAACCGGCGGGCGACATCCAACTGCGTCACGCCCTGGCGCAGCGGCTGGCCGATCTGGGCATTCCGGCGGCGCCCGAGCAGTTTGTCACCACCACCGGTGCCACGCACGCGCTGGACCTGGTGTGCCGCACGCTGCTGCAGCCCGGCGACACGGTGCTGGTGGACGAACCCGGCTGGGCGGTGGAATTTGCGCGCTTGTCGCGCATGGGCATGCGGCTGCTGCCGGTGCCGCGCGGCGAACACGGGCCAGACCTGGCGGTGATGCAGGCGCTTCTTCAGCAGAACCAGCAGCCTCAAACCCGACCGCGCCTGTACGTCACCGTCTCGGTGCTGCACAACCCCACCGGCGCGTCGCTGACCCCGGCCGTGGCGCACCAGGTGCTGCGCCTGGCCGAAGCGCACAACCTGACCATCGTCGAAGACGACACCTACAGTTGGCTGGCGCCGCCGCACGCCACGCGGCTGGCGCAGCTGGACGGGTTGAAGCGCACGGTCTACGTCTCGGGCTTCTCAAAAATCCTGACGCCGCAGTGGCGGGTCGGCTACCTGGCCGCTGCACCCGACCTGGTGCAGCGCTTCATCGACACCAAATTGCTGACCACGCTGACCACCCCAGCGGTGCTGGAGCAGGCGGTGGCGCTGTGCCTGCAACAGGGCCAGCTGCGCCGCCACGCCGAACGTGTGAGCACGCGCCTGGCGGCGGCCCGCACACGCACCGTGCGCCTGGCGCGCGAAGCCGGCTGCAGCTTCGTTACGCCGCCTGCGGGTTTGTTTGGCTGGGTGGATGTGGGCACCGACACCGAAGTGCTGGCGCAAGCGCTGCTGAACGAAGGCTGGCTGACAGCACCCGGTGCGCTGTTCCACGCCACACGCCGGCCGGGCACGCTGATGCGTGTGAACTTCGCCACCGCGCAAGAGGCACGGTTCTGGCAGCGCGTGGCGGAACTGCGGGACGGTTGAGGCCCTGGAGGTGTTGGAGATCCTGGAGCGCCTGAAGGTCCTGGAGCGCCTGGAGCAGGTGCTGCAAGCTCATCTGTGCCACCCAAGGCCGGGTGCCTGCATAACTCTACAAGTGAACTGACTGCCGAATGTGTTTGTTCGGGCGCGACAGTGTCGCGCCGGCTGCAAACATCAAAGCACGCTCAGCGCTTCCCAGCGCTCCAGCGCCTGCAGCAGTTCTTCTTCGATAGCCTCTGCACGCCCTTGCAGTTGCGGCACGCGCTGCGGTTCCTTGGCGTAGAGGTCGTTGCTGGCCAGCAGTTCGTGCAGCGCTTTCTGCTCGGCCTCCAGCGCATCGATGCGCGCCGGCAGCGCGTCCAGTTCGCGCCGGTCTTTGTAGCTCAGCTTGGCTTTGGCGCCGGCTGGCTGGGGGGCTGGGCCGGGGGCGTTGGGGCCTGTGTTTGTTGTCGCGTTTGTAGTCGCGTTTGTGGTGGCGTTCGCGTTCGCGTTCGCGGCTGCAGCAGCCGGCACGCGCCCCCGTTCCCGCTGCACCTTCCAGTCCTCATAACCGCCTTCATATTCACGCCACAAACCCGGCCGGCCGCCGTAGCTGGCGTCACCTTCCCACGCAATCGTGCTCGTCACCACGTTGTCCAGAAACCGCCGGTCGTGGCTGACCAGAAACACCGTGCCGGCGTAGCTTTGCAGCAGTTCTTCCAGCAGTTCCAGCGTGTCGATGTCGAGGTCGTTGGTGGGTTCGTCCAGCACCAGCACATTGGCCGGCAGCGCAAACAAACGCGCCAGCAGCACACGGTTGCGTTCGCCGCCGGACAGCGTGCGCACCGGGGAATTGGCGCGTTCGGGAGCAAACAAGAAGTCGTTCAGGTAACTCATGACGTGTTTGCGCGTGACCTTCCCCGACTCTTGCGCTATCTCTATCCATTCACTGCCGGGGCTGATGGTGTCGGCCAGCGTGGCGTTCAGGTCGAGCGCGGCACGCATCTGGTCGAAATAGGCCACTTGCAGGCGCGTGCCCTGGCGCACTTTGCCGCTGCTGGGCTGCAGTTCACCCAGGATCAGTTTCAGCAGCGTGGTTTTGCCGACGCCGTTGGGGCCGATCAGGCCCACCTTGTCGCCGCGCAGAATGGTGGCGGTGAAGCCGCTGATCAGCGCCGGCTGGTCGCTGCCAAAACGCATGCCCACGTCGGTGAGCTCGGCGACGATCTTGCCCGGCGGCAGGCCGCTGGCGAGTTCCAGCCGCACCTGGCCCAGGCTGTCGCGGCGCGTGGCGCGTTGTTCGCGCAGTTTCACCAGGCGCTGCACGCGGCCCACGCTGCGCGTGCGGCGCGCTTCCACACCTTTGCGCACCCACACTTCTTCTTGCGCCAGCAGTTTTTCAGCGCGTGCATTGGCCAGCGCTTCGTCTTCCAGTTCACGCGCTTTGGTGGCTTCATATGCCGTGAAACTGCCCGGGTAGCTGCGCAGCACGCCGCGGTCGAGTTCAACAATGCGGGTGGCCACGGCATCGATGAAAGCGCGGTCGTGGCTGACAAAAACGAGCGCACCACGCCAGCCGTTCAGCAGATCTTGCAGCCACTCGATGGCGCTGATGTCCAGATGGTTGGTGGGCTCGTCCAGCAGCAGCAGGTCGGGCATGGCCACCAGCGCACGCGCCAGTGCAACACGTTTTTTGGTGCCGCCCGACAGGTCGTGCACCTGCGCGGCGGGGTCCAGACCCAGGCGCTGCAGCGCTTGGTCCACACGGGTTTCCCAGGTCCAGCCGTCCAGCGCTTCCAGGCGCGTTTGCACCGCGTCCATGTCGTCGGCGGGGTCGTGGCGTTCGAACTTCTCGCGCAGTTCGCGCGCTTCGGCCACCCCTTCAGCCACGGCGTCAAACACGCTGGCGCCGCTGTCAAACAGCGGCTCTTGCGCCACGTACACCCGCTTCAGGCCGGTCTGCAACTGCAGGATGCCGTCGTCCAGCTTGTCCAGCCCCGCCAGCACCTTCATCAGCGACGACTTGCCGGTGCCGTTGCGGCCAATCAGCGCCACCCGTTCGCCGGCTTCAAGGGACAGGGCGGCACCGTCGAGCAAGGGCACGTGGCCAAAAGCGAGGTGGGCGTTGGAAACAGTGAGAAGAGCCATGCCGGCATTGTCAGGGCCGTCGCGTCAGCGCGCAGCGCAGGGTTTGCGGCCAGCAGCTCAGGCCTGCGCAACCGCCCGCGTGGCCGCGCGTTGCCAGTCGTCTGCGCCGCCGTAGGCCAGTTGCTCTTGCTGGCAGGCGTGCACCAGTTTCACGAGATGTTCGTCGTCGCTGGCAACGGCGGCGGCCACGATCTGCGGCCA
>JAYUPP010000215.1:0-9794 GCA_043760045.1 Betaproteobacteria bacterium | reverse complement strand
CGCGTGTCGCTGAACTTGTACAGCGTGCCGCCGTAGTTCTCGCGCCAGCGCACTTCGTATTTGCCGCCACCGGCTTTCAAGAGGCGGTCGACCTCGGGCTGGAACACCTGCTTCATGGCATAAGCCCAGATGTTGGTGGTGGGGTGGCTGGAGCCGATGTTGACGGTGATGGCCTGCTGCGCGAAGACCGGGGCGCAGGCCAGGCCGGCGCCTGCCAGCAGGCAGGCGATGACAAATTGGTTTCGGTTCATGGTGTCTCCGGGAGTGGGGCCGCCGGGCGGCCGGGTGGTGGTGGATGCGGGTACAAAAAACAGGCTCTAGCAGCGCGCGCGACTTGCGGTTCGGGCACGGGGCAGACGTTGCGGCTGGGAGTCTGCAAAAAGTTCAACGCTGGCTGCCAGGTAGGCGCGCACGCGGTCGCG
The DNA here is from genome assembly GCA_043760045.1 of Betaproteobacteria bacterium. Lineage (GTDB taxonomy): Bacteria > Pseudomonadota > Gammaproteobacteria > Burkholderiales > Burkholderiaceae_C > Rubrivivax. The sequence continues at coordinate 9,372 of JAYUPP010000215.1, read as the reverse complement.
CACCAGGGCAACGTCGAAGCGGCCCGGCACGGCTTCGCTGATGATCGCCTGGCCGTAGATCCAGCGCCGCATCGCGATGTAGAAGAAGCCACCGTGCAGCCCGGCCAACAATTCCTGTTCACGTGCGCTGGGCGTGGCGCGGCTGCTGCTGCTGCGATGGCGCCGCGTCTCGCGGATCAAGCGCGGGAACAGTTTGGCGCGCAACATGGCAAAGAAGCGGTCGGTGATGGTGTGGTCGGTGAGGCCCGAAAACACGAAGATGCGGGTGAATTCACGCGTCAAGGTCTGGTTCACGTAGTCTTCATAAAACGCCGTCAACTTGTCTTCTGCTGCCAGGCTGCGGTCGTCGAGCAGCGCGTCCCAGCCGCTGCGCCAGCAGGCCTCGAACAGCTCGGCATACACACGGTCGATGAGCGCCTGCTTGGTGGGGAAATAGTGGTACAGCAGGGCGTGCGTGACGCCCACGCTCTTGGCCAGGTCGCGCAGTTGTCCGGCAAAACCCTGTTCGGCAAAAAACAGCACCGCACCCGTGACGATCTGGCGCTCACGCTCGGCCACCCCCAGGCGGCGGCGCGCAGCGGCGGCTGGGGCTCGCGCCACGCCGGCCTGGGTGTTGACGTGAAACTCTTTCATGATCCGGGGCGCCGCCCTGCATCATGAAAGTTAGCTCCGCGTGCACGCACAGGGTTTGTCTTGAGGGTCACGCTATTTACCAAAGGGTCAATGACAGCCAAAATTGTTAACCGTTTGGTCAACAACAGAAACCGTGGAAACCCGAGACACCCAGCGCTGGCGGCACATGGCAACGGAGAACCGGCCATGGAAATGAACGGCGAAGTCCTCGTGGCTGCTCCGTGCCAGCGCGTCTGGGCGGCGCTGAACGACACCGAAATGCTGCGCCGCTGCATACCCGGCTGCGAGGCCATGGTGGCCACCAGCGCGCACGAGAAGGCCGCTACCGTGGCCATCAAGGTGGGCCCCGTGCGCGCACGTTTCAGCGGCAGGGTGCGCATGGACGAGGTTCGCGAGGGCGTCGGCTGCACGCTGCATTTCGAAGGCCAGGGCGGTGCGGCGGGCATGGCCCGCGGGTCCAGCCGTGTCGAGTTGATCGATGAAGGTGGCGCCACCCGCTTGCGTTACCAAACACAGGCTTCGGTGGCCGGCAAGCTGGGCCAGGTGGGGGGCCGCATGATCGACGCCGCGGCGCGCCAGATGGCCGACCGGTTTTTTGCTGCTCTGCAGGCTGAAGTGGCGCCCGAAGCGGCTGTTCATGCCGACGTGCCGGGGGCCTTCGACAGCGGTGCCGCGGGTGATGCCTTCGACAGCGGTGCCGCGGGTGATGCCTTCGACAGCGGTGCCGCGGGTGATGCCTTCGACAGCGGTGCCGCTGGTGATGCCTTCGACAGCGGTGCCGCTGGTGCCCCCGCCCCGGCAACCCCGCCCGCCCCATCTGCGCCGGCTGTCAAACCCCTGCTGCACCGGGCGGCACCCGCACCCGCATCGATTTCAGAAAACCAGCGTGTGCTGTGGTTTGTGCTCGGCGCGCTGGCCACCGGTTTTGGCGTCTGGCTGGGCCGCGCCCTGTTCAGCTGAAAGGAGCCCCATCTTGAAAGCCGCTGCCTTCGACTACGTCAAGCCCCACCAACTGGCTGAAGTGTTCCAGCTGCTGCAGAGCCACGGCGACGACGCGCAGTTGCTCGCCGGTGGCCAGACGCTGCTGGCCACACTGAACATGCGTTTGTCCGAGCCGCGGCTGCTGATCGACATCACGGGCCTGCCGGGCCTGTCGGATATCGGCGTGCGCAACGGCCGCTTGCACATCGGCGCGCTGGTCACCCACACCGCCATCGAAGCGTCGGCTCTGGTGGCCGCACAGGCGCCCCTGCTGGCGCTGGCCGTGCCGCACATCGCGCACCGCGCCATCCGCAACAGCGGCACCTGGGGCGGGTCCATCGCTTATGGCGACCCGGCGGCCGAATGGCCTTGCTGCCTGGTGGCGCTGGAAGGCGCCGTCACCCTGCAAGGGCCCGGGGGCACCCGACGCATGGCCGCTACCGACTTCTTTCAGGACCTGTACACCACGGCATTGCAGCCCGGCGAGCTGGTCATTGGCGCTGACGTGCCCGTCGCCACGCGCGGCGACTGGTTCGGTTTCGACGAACTGTCGCGCCGCCACGGCGACTATGCGGTGGCCGGGCTGGCAGCGGCCGTGCGCTTTGACGGCGCGCTGGCGCAGCGGGTGCAACTGGGCTTCCTGGGCGTGGGCGCCACACCCGTGCGGGCACGGCGCACCGAGGCGCTGTTGAACGGCAAGGTGCTGGACGCCGCCAGCATCGAAATGGCCTGCACGGCGCTGCAGTCCGAGCTCGACCCCGTGGCCGACCTCACCCACCGCGGCCCAACCAAGCGCCACCTGGCCACTGTGTTGATGCGCCGCCTGCTCGCCGCGGCGCAGGCCAGCCAGGCCGCGCTGGCGGCATGAAAGCCTGCGCCGTCGCGACCCCACCCGAAAGGAAAACCAGACCATGGCACTCCAGCAAAACCTGCAGCTGACCGTCAACGGCGTGGCCTGCCAACGCAGTGTGCAGCCGCGCCAGCACCTGGTGGACTTCGTGCGCAACGGCCTCGGCCTGAAAGGTTCGCACCTGGGTTGCGAACACGGCGTGTGCGGCGCCTGCACGGTTGAGCTGGACGGCAAGATCGTGCGCGGTTGCTTGACGCTGGCCGTGCAGGCCCAGGGCTGCAGCGTGCGCACCATCGAGGGCCTCAGCGCCGACGGTGATGTGGCCGACCTGCAGCAGGCCTTTGTCCGCAACAACGCGCTGCAATGCGGTTTTTGCACACCGGGCATGGTGATGGCCGCCAAAGAACTGCTGCTCACGCGCCCACAGGCCACGCGCGCCGAGGTGCGCGAATGGATGAGCGGCAACTTCTGCCGCTGCACCGGTTACCACGCCATCGTCGATGCGATCTGCGAAACGCTGGCCGAACGTGCCGCCCAGGCCAGCGCCTGAAGGCTGAAGGCTGAAGGAGTCCCAACATGAACACCGTCACGACCCCCGAACTGAGTGCCCTGGCAGCGTGGGCAGGTGCCGAGGTGGCAGAGCACCCCGCCGTTGCACACGAACAGCCGCTGCCACCCGTGACCGAAGACCCCCGCTACATCGGCACCAGCGCCGAGCGGCCCAGCGCGCGCCGGCTGGTGCAGGGGCAAGGTGTCTACATCGACGACCTGGAACTGCCGCGCATGGCGCACGTTGTCTACTGGCGCAGCCCGCTGGCGCACGCCCGCATTGGCCGCATCGCCAGCGAAGCCGCTGCCCGCGCGCCGGGTGTGGTGATGGTGGCCACCGGCGCCGATATTGCGCGTGTGTGCAAACCCTGGGTGGCCACGCTGGCGCACCTGGCCGGCATGAAAAGCGCCCCGCAATACCCCTTGGCCATCGACCGCGCCTGCTGGCAAGGCGAGCCGGTGGTGGCCGTGGTGGCCGAAACCCGCGAGCAGGCCGAAGACGCGCTGCAGCTGCTGGAGGTGGAACTGGAGCCGCTGACGCCGGTGGTCGACATCGAAACTGCACTCGATGCCAACACGCCGCTGATACACCCGGAGCTGGGCGACAACCTGTGCTTCACGCGCAGCCTGAACGTGGGCGCGGTGGACGCTGCCTTCGCCAGCGCCGACGCGGTGTTTGAAACCGTGTTCGAGTTTGGCCGCCACACCGGCGTGACGCTGGAGCCGCGCGCGCAAATCGCCGACTGGAGCAGCGCCGAAGGCAAGCTCACGGTGTGGCATTCCTTCCAGGCGCCGCACATGATGCAAGACCTGTATGCGCGACAGTTCGACCTGCCCGAACACGCCGTGCGCGTGGTGTGCAAAGACGTCGGCGGCAGCTTCGGCGTCAAAGTGCACGCCTACCCTGACGACTTCGCCACCGTGGCACTGTCCATGCTGTGCCGCCGGCCGGTGAAGTTTGTTGCCGACCGCATCGAAAGCTTCACCAGCGACATCCATGCCCGCCACCATCGCGTGAAAGCGCGGATCGCGGCCAGCAAGGCGGGCGAGATTCTGGCCTTCGAGATGCACGACCTCACCGGCATCGGCCCTTACTCGATGTTCCCGCGCACCAGCGCCATCGAAGGCAACCAGGTCGTCAATCTGGTGGGCGGGCCGTACAAACACAAAAACTACCGCGCGCACCTCGACGTGGTGTTTCAGAACAAAACACCCACCTGCCAATATCGCGGTGTGGGCCACCCCATTGCCTGCGCGGTGACTGAAGGCCTGGTGGACGGGGCGGCACGTGCCATAGGCATGGACGCGCTGGAATTCCGCAAGAAAAACGTCATCCCTGACGACGCCTACCCAACCGCGGGGGCCAGCGGCATCAAGCTGGAGGTGCTGTCGCATCAGGCGTGCCTGGCGAAGATCGAGCAGCTGATGGACTACCCCAGGCTGAAGGCCGAGGTCGCGGCGCTGCGCCAAAAAGGCATCTACCGCGGCATCGGCTTTGCGGCATTGATCGAGCTGACCAACCCCAGCGCCGCCTTTTACGGCGTGGGCGGCGCGCGCATCGCGTCGCAGGATGGCTGCACGATGCGCCTGGACCCGCAGGGCGCCGTGGCGGTCAGCGTCAGCGTGGGTGAACAGGGCCAGGGCAATGACGGCATCTACCGCCAGATCGCAGCCGACGCGGTGGGCGTGGACCTGGACCGCGTGCGCCTGATCATGAGCGACACCGACGTCACGCCTTACGGTGGCGGCACCTGGGCGTCGCGCGGCGCGGGCGTGGGCGGCGAAGCCGTGCTGCTCGCCGGCCAGGCGCTGCGCGCCAACCTGCTGCAAACGGCGGCCCAGATTCTGAAGTGCGAAGCCAAGGCCCTGCAGGTGCGCCGGGGTCAAGTGCTGGACAGGCAAACCGGACAGCCGGTGCTGGACCTGGCAGAGCTGGGCCGCATTGCCTACTTCCGCAGCGACTTGCTGCCGGCCGACTTCACGCCCGAGCTGATGGTGACGCGCCACTACGCGCAGCGCGACTACCCTTTCATCTTCACCAACGGTGTGCAGGCCAGCTGTGTCGAGGTCGACCCGGACACCGGTTTCGTCAAGTTGCTGCAGCACTGGGCGGTGGAAGATTGCGGCCGCGTCATCAACCCCAAGCTGGTGGACGAGCAGATCAGGGGCGCCATCGTGCAGGGCATCGGCGGCGCGCTGTTCGAGGAATGCCTGTATGACGCAGAAGGCCTGATGCGCAACGCCAACATGGCCGACTACCTGGTGCCGATGGCTGGCGAAATGCCCGACATCTGGGTGGCCCACGTGCAAACACCCACGCGCAGCAGCCAGCTGGGCGCCAAGGGCGCGGGCGAAGCCGGCACCGCAGGCGCTCCGGCGGCGGTGATGAACGCCATCAACGATGCGCTGGCCCCGCTGGGTGCGCAGGTCTGGAGCCAGCCCATCACGCCCGAGAAGGTGCTGCGGGCCCTGGGCAAGGTGGCATAGCGGGGTCGATCGGCGGCGCACCGACTTTCACGATCCGGGGCGTTGCCCCGCATCTCGAAAGTTAGCGCGCGGCCGAAGCCGGCGGTGAAATCACCAGCGCCCGCCCGCCCACGCAGCCATCTTGCTGCCCAGCCTGGCAGCGCGCAGCGTCAGCCGGCAGTGGCGGGCCCGAAGGTTTGACGCCGCCCGGCCGGTAGAGCATCAACCAGCCGATCGTCATGGCCGTGGCCACCGCCAGCAGCAGCACCAGCAGGCGCCGGCGGGCTGTGGGCGCGGGATAGTTCTGGTGGCTGGATCGCATCGCACAGCACTATCTCATGCCACCGGCGAGGCAGCAGCCACCCGCGGGTTTCACCTGCAGGGTCACAGTGACCCGTCTTGCGGCCCAGCGCCTGAGGCTGTGACGCTGCGCCACTGCTGCGCCGCCGCTTGCACCCCCGGCCGCAGCGCCAGCACGCTGCCGAAGCCGGCGTTGCGGGCAGCCTGGCCGATGCGCGGGTGGGTCACCCAGGCCTGGCTGCGCTGCCAGGTGGCCTGTGGTGCCAATTGCTGCAGCCGTGCCACGGCCTCGCTGCTGCTGAACAGCCACACGTGCTGCGCGGGCCGTGCCTGGGCGTCGGCCAAGAGCTGCAGGTCTGCGGCGCGTGGTTGCGGCGCATGGCGCTGGTAGGCGGCGACAAACCGCACCTGCGCACCGTGTTCGATCAAGGTGTCGGCCAACCAGTCGCGGCCCTCGCCACCGCGCACCACCAGCACCAGGCGACTGTGCCAGCGCCGCCAACGCCCTTGCAACTGCAGCCACAGCGCTTCACTGTCGAACTGCGCGCTGTCTGCTGCGGGCTGCACGATCTGGCTGTTTGCCAAGCCCGCTGCGTGCAGCGCCGCACTGGTGCCCAGGCCGGTGCTGGCCGCCAGCAAGCCTTGCGGCCACGACACTTCAGGTGGCCGGCAGGCGAAAAAACCTTGCACGGCATTGGCACTGACAAACATCACGACACTGACGCCCGGCAAGGCCTGCCAAGCCTGGTGCACCGATGCGGGGTCAGGAGCCGGGCCGATGTGGATCAAAGGCAAGGCCTGCGCTGCACAGCCCAGGGTTTGCAATTCGTGCACCCAGGCCGCCGCCTGCGCAGCGGGGCGGGTGACGATCAACAGCGGCGCAGCGGCGCGTTCAGATGCCAACCAGGTAGCCATCGGCACCGGCCTGGCGCAACTGCGCCACCGCCTGCGCGCCAAGCGCCAGCGCGGCGGCTTCGTCGGCCACGGCTGCAGCCGCATGCGTGCGCAACAGCGGGCGCTGCAGCTGCTGGGCGTCGCCCAATGCCGCGTGCAGCGTCAGCACCGTGCCGGCCCAGGTGGCGTGCGCCGCCAATGGCATGCTGCAGCTGCCACCCAGGCCACGCGACACCGCACGTTCAGCCACCGTCGCCAGCTGGGTGGCCAGGTGCCGGGTGCCGGCCAGCAGTTCACGCAGCGCGGTGGCGTCTTCACGCACCTCGATGCCCAGCGCGCCCTGCCCGGCCGCAGGCAACATCTGATCGGGCTCAAAACAGCAACGGATGCGCGCGGCCAGCTGCAGCCGCTTCAGGCCTGCGGCAGCCAGCACGATGCCGTCAAAACCGCCCTCGTCAAGCTTGCGCAGGCGGGTGTCGAGATTGCCACGCAGCGGCTCGATGCGCAGATCGGGCCGCATCGCCAGCAGCTGCACCATGCGGCGCAGGCTGGACGTGCCGACCACGGCACCGGGGGGCAGGTCCTGCACGCGGGCATGGTGGTTCGAGACCCAGGCATCGCGCGGGTCTTCACGTTCCCACACGGCGGCCAGCACAAAACCGGCCGGCAGTTCCATCGGCACGTCTTTCAGCGAGTGCACGGCCAGTTGCGCCCGCCCTTGTTCCAGCGCCGTTTCCAGCTCTTTGACAAACAGCCCCTTGCCGCCCACTTTGGACAACGCGCGGTCCAGGATCTGGTCGCCGCGTGTGGTCATGCCCAGCAGCTCAACCGTGAGGCCGAAACGCGCCTGCAGCGTGCTGCGCACATGGTGGGCTTGCCACAGCGCCAGCCGACTTTCGCGCGTGGCCACCGTCAAGGTTTTCAGGGTTGTCGTCGGCGCCATGGGCTGAATACGCAGGCTGGTGTTCAAGCCAGGGATGATAGCCAGCGGCGGTGCCCTGAAGTCCCGTTTCGACCCCGCTTCGGCCCCGCAGATGTGGGCCCGGTCAGCGCGCTGCGCCGGCACTGTTGAAGTCTGCGGAACCCGGAGCCTGGCTGCCGTTGCGCGGGCCCCCGTTGCGCAACTGCCAGACGGCCGTGACGGCCGGGCCGGTAGCGGCATCAAAGCCGCAGGCCCACAGGGCCAGCAGGTCTTGCTCGTCGCTGACACCGCCGGCATGCGCCTCTACACCCAGACCGTGGATCAGGCGCACCAGCGCCTGCACATAGGTGCGCACGCCGTCGTCGCTGGCCACACCCAGCAAGTGTTGAGGGTCGACCTTGACATGGTCGATGCCCAGGTCTTGCAAGCCCACCAGCTGCTGCGGCTGCGCCAGCGCGTGTTTGGCACCCACCTTGACACCCAGGTCGCGCCAGCTTTGGGTGGCCATCGCCAGGCTGAACCAGTCGCGCGGCCGGGCGCTCTGGCCCCATTCGATGCTCAGGCGCCGCGCTGAGGCGGGTGCGCGGCGCAGGCGGCGCGTGAACTCGGCTGCAAACCCGGGGGCCGCCAGCGAAGGCCAGGAGACGTGCACCGACCGGGCCTGCTGGTCGCCTTCGATGGCTGCCAGCGCCAGTTCCAGCACCTTCAAGTCCACTTGCGGCATCAAGCGGCTGCGCCGGGCCAGCGCCAACCAGCGCACTGCCGGCTGGGGCGGCTGGCCGGGCACCAGTTGCACCCGCAACGGGCACTCCAGCTGCAAACGCTGAAGGTTGCGGTCCAGCACCACAAATTCCGCCAGTTCAACGCGGTTTTCTGCCAGGGCCTGGGCGATCTGGCTGCGCCAGACTTGCGAGCCCAGGCTCACCTGTGCGCTGCCCTGCTCGTCAGCGCCATCGGCCGTGGCCACCGCGCGGGGCGCCGAGGCAAACCAGCCGCCGCCGTTTTCCGCGTGCGCCAGCGCTTCATCGGCCATCGCCAGCGCGTCGCTGCTGCCCACCGTGGGCGGCACGTCCACCGCGCCCACCGCCACTTCGGCACCCGCGCTGCTCAGCGCAGGGGCTGCTTTCAGGGCTTCATGCAATGAACGCGCCGTGTCTGCTGCACCGCCCGCCACCGGCAGGCACAGCGCAAAGTCGGCGCCGTTGAGTCGCCCCGCAAAACTGCCTTCCACACGTTCAATATAGGGCTCAAGCGTCAGCGCAATGGTGGCCAGCAGCCGGTCGGCCACAGCGCGCCCCAGGCGCAGATTCAGCGCGTCCAGGTCGTGCACTCGCAGCAGCAGCAGCGACAGCCCGGGGCCGCTGCCGGTGCCTGCAGATTCAGCGGCGCCCGGCGCAGCAGCATCACGGTTGCCCGCCACAACATTTTCGCCCGGCAGCGTGTCGGGGGCATCAGGCAGGGCCGGTGCAGCGGCCACCATGGCGGCTTCAGCAGTCGCATTCCCGGCACCCGAACGCGCGCCAAAGTCCCCGGCGAGCCAGCGAGCCGCTGCGTCCGCAGCTGGAGGCGCCGCACGCAAAGCCGCCAGCCGGGCAACAAAGTGCCGGCGCTGCAGCAGGCCGGTGACGGCGTCGTGCAGCGCCTCTTGTTGCAGCGCAGCCAGCTGGCTGGCCTGCTGCGACAAGATTTTGCGCAAACGCCGCACCATCGAATTCATCGCCCGCGTCAGCGACTTCAGCTCGGGCAAGCCGGGTTCGGGCGCCTCCACGAAGCGGCC
>JAYUPP010000214.1:0-3741 GCA_043760045.1 Betaproteobacteria bacterium | reverse complement strand
AGCAGCATCGCCAACGTCGCTGAGAACGCCACCACCGGCCCGACCTTCAGTTGGAACGTGCCGGGCACCCTGGCGCTGAGCGGCACTGACGCATCGCGCTGGACCGTCACGACGCTGACCACCACGTCGGCCCGTCTGGACCCGAACCCGGCGAAGGACTTCGAGAACCCGCTCGACGTTGGCGCGAACAACGCCCACGACGTGATCGTCACCGTGACGGCCACGACTGGCGGCCTGACCGCGACGCAGAGCTGCGCCATCACCATCACGAACGTGATCGAGCCTCCCGGTGCCCCGACCATCGGCACGGCCACGGCTGGCAACACGACAATCACCGGAGCGTTCACGGCACCGGCTGCTGGCACTGCTCCCCCGGTCATCGACTACCGCCTGACCGCCAGCCCGAGCGGCCTGTTTGTTGACGGTGTGGCAAGCCCGCTGACCATCACTGGCGCGGTCAACGGCGTGGCGCAGACGGTCACGGTCAAGGCGCGCAACTCGGATGGGTTTGGGGCTGACTCGGCGGCGTCGAACTCGGTGACGCCCACGGCCCCGGGCCCCACCATCAACACGCAGCCAGCAGCGCAAACCGTCGCTGAAGGCGCCACCACCGCGTTCACGGTTGCCGCCACCGGCACTGGCACGCTCACCTACCAGTGGCAGCGCGCTGCACCCGGCAGCGGCACCTTCAGCAACGTCACTGGCGCCACCGGCGCAACGCACACCACAGCCGCCACCGTTTGCGCCACCGACCACGGCGCCAGCTACCGCTGCAACGTGACTGACAGCGCGGGCACCACCACCAGCAGCGCCGCCGCGCTCACCGTCAACGCCGTCACCAGCACCAGCCGGCCGGGTGCGGACGTCACCGCCACCGGCTGGACGGCCAGCACCGGCAGTGACCTCTTCGCCATGATCGATGAAGTCACGGCATCAGACGTTGACTTCATCACCAGCCCCACGCTCACCGGCAGCACGGCGCCGGCCACCTTCACGCTTGCCTTTCCGCTTGCAGCCGGTGACTGGCTGCTGGGCGTGCGCGCCCGCGTGCTGACAGGCGCGGCCACTCTGCGGCTGTACCTGCTCAACGCTGCGGGCACTGTGGTCGGCACATCGGCAAGCCAGGCGCTGACCAACACCTTTGCCGCTTACACCTTGCCTGTCACGTGCAGCGCCACCGCCGTCCGCGCGCGGGTAGAAATTTTGACGGCCTAACCGTAATAGTGCACTGAACCATGGCCACCGCAGAAATCAGCTGGCTGCAAGCCGCCCCGGGCACCCGGGCAGACGTGTCGTGGCTGCAGGCCGCACCTGCCGGCACCCAGGCCCAGATGTCGTGGTTGCAGGCCGCACCGGGCGCGCGCACCTACAGCATGGCCTTGCTGCCGGGCAGCTTTATGTGGCAAGGCGCTGGCAGCGTGTCTGACCACGAAGTAGATCTCGGCGCCGGCGTCTTCACCACCGTGGCCCGTGACGCTGAACTGACCTACGTGCCCAACAAGCCGGCCGTGCCAGCCCGACTCACGCTGCGGCGTGTCATGGCGCTGGGCTACACGCCCCGCCGCCGCCCGCCCACCTGAAAACGCAACAAGGCAACGCATGGGCCTCATCGTCATCACCCCGCCGTCAGTTGAACCGCTCACGCTGGCTGAAGCGCGCGTTCAGTGCCATGTCGACGACGCCGCGCACGACGCCATGCTCAACGCTTGCATCTCAGGCGCGCGCGCCAAATGCGAAGGGCTGATCCAGAAGTTTTTGATCACGCGCACCGTTGAACAGAACTTCGATGCCTTCCCGCCGGTGAACGAATTGCACCTGCGCGGCTGCCCCGCAGTCAGCATCGTCAGCGTCACCTACACCGACCCGCTGGGCGCCACGCAAGCGCTGGACCCAAGCGCCTACACGCTGGACGCCACAGACTTTGCCGACCCCTGGCTGCTGCCCGCCTACGGCACCACCTGGCCCGCCACGCGCGACAGCATCAACGCCGTGCGCGTGCGCTACATCGCCGGCTTTGGCGCCGCCGGCGCAGACGTGCCCGCCGACGTGCGCGTGTGGCTGCTCATGACCACGGCCTACCTGTTTGCCCAACGCGAAGCGATGGACGCCACCGGCCGCGTGGCCGACATCCCCAGCCGCTTTATTGACGGCCTGCTCGACCCCTGGCGCACCTACGGCTTCTGACGCCATGACCACCCCCGCCGGCCAGATGAACCAGCGCGTCACGCTGCAGCAGCGCGCCGCCGGCGTGGACGCTGCAGGCCAGCCCAGCACCACCTGGCAAGACGTGGCCACCGTGTGGGCCAAGGTGCAGCCCCTGCGCGGCCGCGATTTTCTGGCCGCCGCGCAAGCGCAGGCCACCTTCGACGCGCGCGTGCACATGCGCTGGCGCGCCGGCGTCACCGCCAGCATGCGGCTGATGTGGGGCGCGCAGCCGCTGGAGATCGTGGGCGAGCCCATCGACGTAGACGGCCAGCGGCTTGAGATTGAGCTGATGTGCACCCACGGTGTGCGGGCCGGTTTGTGACCGAGGCAACCCAGTGATCAAGACCACCATCACCGGCCTGCCAGACTTGAAGCGTGCCCTGGCCGACATCGTGCCCGGCCTGCGCCGCCGCGTCCTGCGCAACGCACTGGCCGCCGGCGCGCGCGTGGTGCGCGACGACGCCAAACAACGTGCCCCCGTGCTGCAGCCCACCCTGCGCGCGCCGTACCGCACGCCCGGCACGGTAAAGAAAGCCATCGTCGTGCGCACCAGCAAGGTGGCGCGCCGGCGTGGTGACGTGGGCGTGTTCGTCAACGTGCGGCCGGCCAAGAAAGGCGCGCGCGGCGCCAAGAGCAAGACCGACCCGTTCTACTGGCGCTTCCTGGAATTCGGCACCCGCTTCATGGCCGCGCGGCCCTTTCTGCAGCCCGCCGCGGCCCGCCTGGGCCAGGCGCTGGAAGTCTTCACCAAGGCGCTGGGCCCTGCCATCGCGCGGCTCAACGTCAAGGGTGCCAGGTTGCCATGAGCATCGAAACCGACTTCCGCGCCCTGCTGGCCGGCCACGCCCCCCTGGAGGCCCTGGTGGGCACGCGCATTGCGCAGAACGTGGTGGCGCAGGGTGTGCCCACGCCCTTCGTGGCCTACACCGCGCAGCACGAATTTGCCCACACGCTGCAAGGCGTGGTGGCTGCCGACACCTGCACCCTCAGCGTGCAGTGCTGGGGTGCCACCAGCCTGCAGGCCGACGCGGTTGCAGACGCCTGTGTTGCCGCCGTGGCGCTGGCCAACCCGAACGCAGGGGCCACCGTCATCAGCCGCAGCAGCGGCTACGACGAAACCATGGACCTGCACGCCACCGTGCTGCAAGTCGAGTGGTGGGCATGACACCCAGCACCACCCAGAAGCCCAGCGGCCCGCAACAAAGCGGGCCGCAGTCTTTTGGGCGTCCTCTCTCACCTGAGTTTTTCAACCCGCCGGCCGCCGCGCCGGTTCACTAGGAGCCAACCATGGCCAACATCAAAGGGCGCGGCGTCCGCGTCGAAATCGCAGCCACCTACGGCACGCCGGTCACGGTGTCCGCCATCACCAACGCCAGCCCCGGGGTGGCCACCAGCACTGCGCACGGCCAGGCCAACAACACCGTGGGCTACTTCACGGCCGTGGGCGGCATGGCGCAGCTGGAAAACCAGGCCGTGCGCGTCAAGAACACGGCCGCCAACACCTTCGAGCTGCAGGGTCTGAACACCACCAACTTC
>JAYUPP010000213.1:0-3744 GCA_043760045.1 Betaproteobacteria bacterium | reverse complement strand
GTCTGCCCAAGCGGGGTTTCAAGTCGGCGCAGCTGAAGCTGAACGGCGAGATCACGCTGGGGAATCTGCAAATGCTGGAACTGGCTGAGGTGGACCTGCAGCTGCTAAAAGCGGCCGGCTTGGTGGGCCAGCGTGTCAAGTACGTGAAGGTCATCAAGTCGGGCGAAATCAAACGCTCGGTTGCTTTGAAGGGCATTGCCGCAACGGCTGGCGCCAAGGCTGCGATCGAAGCGGCCGGTGGTTCGCTAATGGCCGCCTGATCCAGCGCAACAGACACTGAAAACAAACGTGGCTACTTCAGCAAACCAACTGGCCAAAAGCGGGAAGTTCGGCGACTTGCGTCGCCGCATCATCTTCCTGATTCTGGCGCTGGTGGTCTACCGCATCGGTGGGCACATTCCTGTGCCCGGTATCGACTCGGGTGCCTTTGCTGAATATTTCAAAACACAGAGTGGCAGCATTTTGGGCATGCTCAGCATGTTCAGCGGCGGTGCACTCAGCCGCTTCAGCGTGTTTGCGCTCGGCATCATGCCGTACATCAGCGCGTCGATCATTGCGCAGTTGATGACCTACGTGGTGCCAACTCTTGAAGCGCTGAAAAAAGAAGGCGAAGCCGGCCGCCGCAAGATCACGCAGTACACACGTTATGGCACGCTGTTCCTGGCCATTTTCCAGAGTTTGGGCATTGCCTTGGCGCTGGAAGGCTCACAAGGTTTGGTGGTGGCACCGGGGTTTGGTTTCCGTATGACAACCGTGGTCAGCTTGGTAGCGGGCACGATGTTCCTGATGTGGCTGGGTGAGCAGATCACCGAACGCGGTTTGGGTAACGGCATTTCGATACTTATCTTTGCCGGTATCGTGGCCGGTTTGCCGTCGGCGCTGGGTGGCCTGTTTGAACTGGTTCGCACTGGGGCGATGAGCATTCCGGCGATGATCCTGATCAGCTTCGTGGTCGTGTTTGTTACCTTCGCCGTGGTTTTCGTTGAACGTGGACAACGCAAGATACTGGTCAACTACGCCAAGCGGCAGGTGGGCAACAAGGTCTACGGCGGGCAGAGTTCGCACCTGCCGTTGAAGCTGAACATGTCGGGCGTCATTCCGCCGATATTCGCCAGCTCGATCATCCTGTTGCCGGCCACCGTCGTGAACATGTTCGCTTCGGGCGAGGGCTTGCGCTGGTTGAAGGATGTGTCGGCGGCGCTGTCGCCAGGGCAACCGATCTACGTGCTGCTGTACGCAGCAATGATTGTGTTTTTCTGCTTCTTCTACACGGCGCTGGTATTCAACAGCCGCGAGACGGCTGACAACCTGAAGAAGAGCGGCGCCTTCATTCCCGGCATCCGCCCCGGTGAACAAACGGCCAAACATATCGACCGCATCCTGGGCCGTTTGACATTGGCCGGCGCTGTTTACATCACTGCCGTTTGCCTGCTGCCTGAATTCCTGGTTCTGAAGTACAGCGTTCCGTTTTACTTTGGTGGTACGTCATTGCTGATCATCGTGGTGGTGACGATGGATTTCTGGGCACAGGTGCAGAGTTACGTGATGAGCCAGCAATACGAGTCGCTTCTCAAGAAGGCCAACTTCAAGGCGAGCTGACATCAGCCACAACACATGAGCAAAGACGACGTTATCCAGATGCAGGGGGAGATTCTCGAAAATCTTCCCAACGCCACCTTCCGTGTGAAGCTGGAAAACGGACATGTGGTGCTGGGCCACATCTCGGGCAAGATGCGCATGCACTACATCCGCATCCTGCCCGGCGACAAGGTCACCGTCGAGCTCACGCCATACGATTTGAGCCGGGCACGCATCGTGTTCCGCGCGAAGTAATTCTTAAGAGATTTTTGGGGTCAAGGAGAACACATGAAAGTCGCCGCTTCAGTGAAGAAGATGTGCCGCAACTGCAAGATCATTCGCCGCAAGGGCGTGGTCCGTGTCATCTGCACCGACCCACGTCACAAGCAGCGTCAAGGCTAAGTTAGAGGAACACCATGGCACGCATCGCCGGTATCAACATCCCGCCGCACAAACACGCGGAAATTGGCCTCACTTCGATCTATGGCATCGGCCGCTCAACCGCGCAGAAAATCTGCACCGCGGTGGGCATCGCCTATTCCAAGAAGATCAAAGACCTGAACGACACCGATCTGGAAAAGATCCGTGACGAAATCGGCCGCATGACCATCGAAGGCGACCTGCGCCGCGAGCTGTCCATCAACATCAAGCGTTTGATGGACCTGGGCTGCTACCGGGGCTTTCGCCACCGACGCGGCCTGCCCGTGCGCGGCCAGCGCACGCGCACCAATGCCCGCACCCGCAAGGGCCCGCGCAAGGGTGCTGCGATGCTGAAGAAATAAGCGGCTGCCGCAGACTACTGAAAGACACACAACATGGCCAAGGCACCCGTCAATACCGCCGCACGTCGCGTCAGCAAGAAAGTCCGCAAGAATGTTGCGGACGGCGTTGCTCATGTGCATGCGTCATTCAACAACACCATCATCACCATCACCGACCGCCAGGGCGGTGCTTTGGCCTGGGCTTCCAGCGGTGGTCAGGGCTTCAAAGGCTCGCGCAAGAGCACACCTTTTGCGGCCCAGGTCGCAGCTGAAGTGGCGGGCCGCGCGGCGCAAGAGCAGGGCATCAAGAACCTGGACGTGCGCATCAAGGGCCCCGGCCCGGGGCGCGAAAGCAGTGTGCGTGCCTTGGCCTCGCTCGGCATCCGTATCAATTCCATCAGCGATGTGACGCCCGTGCCGCACAACGGCTGCCGGCCGCAAAAGCGCCGCAGGATCTAAACCTCGCCGCAGGATCTGGTTTTTTTCTCCGCAAACTGGTGGGCCATTCGTGGCCCTTTGGTTGTTTCTTCAGAGCCCACTGTCTGCGCAGCCGTCTAATTTGACTGGCCAGCCAGACTTGCGCGGTACCCGGTAATTCAGCCGGTGCTGGCCGCGTCAGACAACAAGGACACATCAAGTGGCAAGACTGCTCGGCCCGAAGGCCAAACTCTCCCGCCGTGAAGGCACCGACCTGTATTTGAAGAGCGCACGCCGCTCGATCAGCGACAAGTCAAAATTCGACAGCAAACCCGGCCAACACGGCCGCACCAGCGGTTCCCGCACGTCAGACTATGGTCTGCAATTGCGTGAAAAGCAAAAGGTCAAACGCATGTATGGCGTGCTGGAACGTCAGTTCCGCCGCTACTTTGCTGAGGCCGAGCGACGCAAAGGCAACACCGGTGCCAACCTGCTGATGCTGTTGGAATGCCGGCTCGACAACGTCGTCTACCGCATGGGCTTTGGCTCCACGCGCGCCGAGGCCCGTCAATTGGTGTCGCACAAAGCGCTGATGGTGAACGCCCAGGTCGTGAACATTCCGTCGTTCCAGGTCAAGGCCGGCGACACCATCACGTTGCGCGACAAGTCCAAGGCTCAGTTGCGAGTGGTGGACGCACTCAAGCTCGCGCAGGGCATCGGCCTGGCCGACTGGGTGGCGGTGGACGCCACCAAGATGGAAGGTGTCTTCAAGAAGGCGCCTGACCGTGACCAGTATGGCGCCGAGATCAAAGAAGCGCTGATCGTCGAGCTGTATTCAAGATAAGGCGGGAAAGCGGGCGGGTCGGCCTTTGGCCGCAGCCCTTTCTTGCTTTTCGCTTTGCGTGCCGGGCGCCAAGCGATCCACATCCGGCCCGGCGCGGTCCATCAGCCTTATCGGTGTAACGAACCGAGGGTATTGACAGGAACT